>JAWWDH010000269.1:0-4884 GCA_033720015.1 Pseudomonas sp. | reverse complement strand
TACACCCTGAAAATCATGAACAAGGCCCAACACGAAGTGACCTATCGGATCGAAGCCGATGGCCTCGACGGCCTGGTGTATGAAGGCAAGCGTGAGATCAAGGCATTGGCGGGTGAAGTCCTGTCGTTACCTGTCGAACTGTCCATCGACCCGGAAAAACTGCCTTCGAGCGCCAATGAAATTAGCTTCCGCTTGCATGCGGTGGATGACCCCAGCATCAAAACCCACGCCGCCAGCCGCTTTATCGGCCCCAGCGTGCGCTGACCAGAGAAGACCATGACCGAGCCCATAACTGAAAAGAACGCCGACCCCATCAAGCCTTGGTACAAGCAGTTCTGGCCCTGGTTCCTGATTGGCCTGCTGGCCTATTCAGTGGTCCAAGGACTGACCTTGCTGACCATCGCCACGCAGAACCCGCCGGGGCTGATTTCCGATGACTATTACGATGTCGGCAAAGGCATCAACCAGTCGCTGGAGCGCGAGAACCACGCCATCCGCCTCAAGCTGCACGCCAGCCTGCTGCTCAACAATGACAACGGTACCGCCACCCTGCAGCTCAGCGGCAACAGCCGTCCGCAGCAGTTGGTGCTCAACCTGATCTCACCAACCCAGCCGGAACGTGACCGCCGGGTGATCCTGCAGCCGCAGGCCGACGGCAGTTACAGCGGGCAGATGATTGATGCGGTGGCGGGCCGCCGCTTTGTCGAGCTGATCGGCCAGGAAGGCGGTAAAGACTGGCGCCTGTTCGAAGAAGAAACTGTCGTGAGTGGTCAGAACATTCTCCTTGGGGATGCCCAATAAGCAGACCGATGGCCACCCCTACTCCCTGCTATCACTGCGGCTTGCCGGTCCCCAACGGCAGCCGCTTCCAGGCCCATGTGCTAGGCGCAACCCGCGAGATGTGCTGCCCGGGCTGCCAGGCCGTGGCCGAAGCCATCGTCAGTAGCGGCCTGGAGCACTACTACACGCACCGCAGCGAAAGCGCCGCCAACCCGCAGAATCTGCCTCAGGCCCTGCCCGATGAACTGGCCTTGTACGACCGCAGCGACGTGCAACAACCTTTTGTCGAGCATGACGGTGAGCTCAGTGAAACCTGCCTGCTGATCGAAGGTATCAGCTGCGCAGCCTGCGGCTGGCTGATTGAAAAGCACCTGCGCGGCCTGCCGGGCGTCAGCGAGGCGCAGCTCAACCTCTCAAACAACCGCCTGCAGGTACGCTGGGCCGACAGCCAATTACCGCTCAGCAGCCTGCTCAAGGCGCTGCGCAAGATCGGCTACGCCGCCCACCCCTGGCAAGCTGATGCTGCCGCCGAGCAGTTGCAACGGGAAAACCGCCGCGCCATGCGCGAGCTGGGCGTGGCCGGCATGCTGTGGATGCAGGTGATGATGGCGACCATGGCCACCTGGCCGGAATTCAACATCGACCTGTCGCCCGAGCTGGACAAGATCCTGCGCTGGGTCAGCCTGTTTCTCACTACGCCGATTGTCTTCTACTGCTGCGGCCAGTTCTTCCGTGGCGCGCTGCGTGACCTGCGCACTCGCCACCTGACCATGGATGTCTCGGTATCCCTGGCGATTGGCGGCGCCTACATCGCCGGCATCTGGTCAACCATCACCGGCCAGGGTGAATTGTATTTTGATGCCGTGGGCATGTTTGCCCTGTTTCTGCTGGCGGGCCGCTACCTCGAGCGCCGCGCCCGCGAACGCACGGCAGCGGCGACCGCGCAACTGGTCAACCTGTTGCCGGCCTCCTGCCTGCGCCTGGATGCGCAGGGCCAGACCCAGCGCATTCTGCTCAGTGAGTTACACCTCGGCGATCAGGTACTGGTGCCGCCTGGCGCGTTACTCCCGGCCGACGGACGTATTGTTCAGGGCCAGTCGAGCGTTGATGAATCACTGCTGACCGGCGAGTACCTGCCACTGCCGCGCACTGTCGGCGACAATGTCACCGCCGGCACCCTGAACGTTGAAGGACCGCTGAGCGTCGAAGTACAAGCGCTCGGCGATGCCACACGGCTGTCGGCCATCGTCCGCCTGCTAGAACGAGCACAAAGCGACAAACCACGCCTGGCGGTGCTGGCTGATCAAGTTGCGCAGTGGTTCTTGCTGATTGTCCTGGTGGTGGCCGCCATCGTTGGCCTGGTCTGGTGGCAACTCGACCCATCGCGTGCCTTCTGGATTGTCCTGGCTCTGCTGGTCGCCACCTGCCCCTGCGCCCTGGCATTGGCCACGCCCACCGCACTCACCGCCGCCACCGGTTCGTTGCATAAGCTGGGCATGCTGCTGACTCGCGGCCATGTACTGGAAGGCCTCAACCAAATCGACACCCTGGTGCTCGACAAAACCGGCACCCTGACCGAAGGCCGCCTGACCCTTAGCGCCATCCACCCTTTGCGCGAGCTGGATGCTGATAGCTGCCTGGCCTTGGCCGCGGCGTTGGAAAACCGCTCAGAACACCCGATTGCTCGCGCCTTTGGCCAGGCCCCCGAAGCGGCTGAACACGTCGACAGCCATCCTGGCCTGGGTTTGCAGGGGCACGTAGGCGGCCGTTTGTTGCGTATCGGCCAGGCTGATTTCGTCTGCACGCTCAGCGCCCAAGCAACACCACGGATTACCGGCGAACATGGCCAATGGCTGCTGCTCGGCGACGAACAGGGACCGCTGGCCTGGTTTGTCCTGGATGACCGCCTGCGCGACGATGCGTCACAACTGATTGCCATGGCCAAAACCAAGGGCTGGAAGATCATGCTGCTGTCCGGTGACAGCTCGCCCATGGTGGCTGAAGTGGCGCGCCAACTGGCTATCGACGATGCCCGTGGCGGCTTAACCCCTGACGCCAAGCTGGACGTATTGAAGCAGCTACACAGCCAGGGTCGCAGAGTTCTGATGCTGGGTGATGGGGTCAACGATGTACCCGTCCTGGCCGCTGCCGACATCAGTGTGGCCATGGGCAGCGCCACCGACCTGGCGAAAACCAGCGCCGATGCCGTGCTGCTGTCCAACCGTCTGAGCAGCCTGGTGCAGGCATTACACATGGCGCAACGAACCCGCCACATCATCATCGAGAACCTCACCTGGGCCAGCCTGTACAATGGCCTGGTACTGCCCTTCGCCGCCATCGGCTGGATCACTCCGATCTGGGCGGCGCTGGGCATGTCAGTCAGCTCACTGCTGGTGGTACTCAACGCCTTACGCCTGACTCGCACCTAGGGTGGATGTAAGTAGCGACATCCGCCCCACGTCTCGCCCGAATCCGGAGATTCCATGCCCGCTCTCTATATCCTGATCCCGGTCGCCATCGCCCTGGTGGGCTTTGCCATCTGGCTGTTCTTCTGGGCAGTAGACAGTGGCCAGTACGACGACCTCGACGGTCCGGCTCACAGCATTCTGTTCGACGACGAAGACCCTAAACACAAAGCAGCCCTACCCCAGGCACAGCAACAAAACCAGGGCAAAGAGCCACAGGAACCGCCTCGTGCTTGAGCTGTTGCCGCTACTGGTCTCGGCCATGATCCTCGGCCTGCTTGGCGGCGGCCATTGTTTGGGCATGTGCGGCGGACTCATGAGCGCCCTCAGCCTCGCCATTCCACCGGAGCAACGCGCCAGGCGCTTTCAACTGCTACTGGCCTACAACCTGGGGCGCATCCTCAGTTACACCCTGGCCGGCCTCTTGCTCGGCCTGGCCGGCTGGGTAGTCGCCGGTAGCCCGCTGGTTAACGGCCTGCGTGTGCTCGCTGCGCTGCTGCTGATTGCCATGGGCCTGTACCTGGCCGGCTGGTGGAGCGGCCTGACCCGCATCGAAGCCCTAGGCCGCGGCCTGTGGCGCCACATCCAACCCTTGACCCGACGCTTTATGCCGGTCACCAACCTACCCCGCGCCCTGGTGCTGGGCAGCCTGTGGGGCTGGCTGCCGTGCGGCCTGGTCTACAGCACCCTGTTATGGGCCGCGAGCCAGGGCAACGCACTCGATAGCGCCGCGCTGATGCTGGCCTTCGGCCTAGGCACCCTGCCGGTCTTACTGGCCACCGGCCTAGCGGCTGAGCGCCTGACGGCGCTGCTGCGGAAGCAGGGTATCCGCACGGCCGGCGGTATTCTGGTCATCCTTTTTGGCCTGTGGACCCTGCCCGGCCCGCACCAGCACTGGTTGATGGGCCACTGATCGGCAAGTGGCCACAGCGCACAGGCGCTTGATGCAAGTCAAAACACCCCCACTGCACCACACTTAGACTCCCCGGTATTGAAAGCCAAACCGGGAATACCCGCATGCTCAACGCCATTCAGTGGGACAGCAACCTGATCCGCCGTTACGACCAGGCCGGCCCGCGCTACACCTCCTACCCGACGGCCGTGCAACTGCATGAAGGCGTCGGCCAGTTCGACTTGCTGCATGCCCTGCGTGACAGCCGCAAAGCGTTGCGCCCGTTGTCGCTGTATGTGCACATCCCGTTCTGTGCACACATCTGCTACTACTGCGCCTGCAACAAAGTCATCACCAAGGATCGTGGACGCGCCCAGCCCTATCTGGAAAAGCTCGAACGTGAAGTGGAGATAATCAGCCACCATCTCGACGCCAAGCAAAGGGTTGAACAGCTGCACTTCGGCGGCGGCACCCCGACTTTTCTCAACCACGATGAGCTGCGTCACCTGATGGCCCACCTGCGCCAGCACTTCAACCTGCTGGATGATGATTCAGGCGACTACAGCATCGAGATCGACCCGCGTGAAGCGGATTGGTCAACCATGGGCCTGCTTCGCGAGCTGGGCTTCAACCGCGTCAGCCTGGGTGTGCAGGACCTCGACCCGGCTGTGCAGCGCGCAGTCAACCGTTTGCAAACCCTAGAGGAAACCCGCGCCATCGTCGAAGCGGCGCGCACCCTGCAGTTTC
>JAWWDH010000268.1:0-4894 GCA_033720015.1 Pseudomonas sp. | reverse complement strand
CTTTGCGCAGATAGAAACTCAGGATGGTGCAGCCATAGCGCAAGTTGGTGGCGTTGTCGGTGAGGTTGTCCTGTGGGCGGCCTAATTCGGCTTTCCAGAAGGGCATCACCTGCATCATGCCCTGGGCGCCGACCGAGGAGATGGCGAAGCGATCGAAGTGGCTTTCGGCGTGAATCAATGCAATCACCAGATCCGGGCGCAAGCCGGCTTTACTGGCTTCGCGATGCGCCAGCCTGAGCAGGCTCAGGCGCTCTTCGGCATCGGGAATATAGCGGCGCATGCGCGTGGACATATCCAGCAGCCAAACCTCAGCATCGAAACGATCCTGAAAACTGTCCGCCTGGGCCACGGTTTGTTGCAGCAGCGTGCGCAGTTCGGGTTCAGGTGCCTGACGTACTTCGGCAGGCGCTGCACTACACAGCAGTAAGCCGAGTAGGGCGCAGGTCAGGCGCTGCAGCATGCGGCTGTTAGTCGTTGCCGGGGTCAGCGACCAGGCGGCCTGCGTCCCTGGTCAAGGACAAGAGGAAGATCTTTTGCAGCTCTGGATCGTTACGCGTCAGTTCGATCAGGCTCTGTTCCAGTTCGCTGGCTTCTTCTTCGAGCCCGAGTTCCGACAAGCGTTTGACCCGGTGGACCCACTGGGCAACGTCGTCGTCTTCAAGGTCGTTGTAAATCAGCTCATGAGCTTCCTGCAGCTTGCCGCGCAAGGTGCGACTGACCAGCAGTGAAGCATCGGCTCGGGCTGAGCCCTGATCATCGGTAACGGTCAGCAGCAAGGTGCTGATACGCCTGACATCCTGTTCGGCAAACGGGCTGTCGAGCAGGTTCAGGCGCAGGATGCCATTGCGATCGGTGAGCAGCTCGTGGTTCTGCTCGCCGGCTTTAACCAGCACTGGGCGCTCGGCCCATGGCAGGCTGGAGTATTCCGTACGCGCGTCCTGGCGGCGTTCTTCAAGGCTGGCAAGATTTTGCTGTGAGCGACCGTTGGACTCGACGTTGATCGCCGGGTTGAGCCCGGCGAAACCGTAACTGATCCAGTCCTTGGTGACGCTGTCAGGCAGGCTGCCGAGCAGTGCCACGTTCAGCACATTGGCACCGATGCCGCCGACCACCGCGAGTGCTCCGAGCGGCACTTCATACAGCTCGCGCCACGCCTGGTAAGGGGTGTAGCGATCATAGCGACGGGTCACGTCATATGCCGTGACCTCGAAGGTCTTCTGTTCGTGCACGCGAACGCGGCGCTGCGGTAATTCCAGCACGCGTGGTTCACCGACATCGATTTGTAGGCTGTGATCGAGCAATTTACGCTCGATGCGCTCCTCATGCTCGCTACGCTGCGGCAACTGGTTGGCGCAACCGCTGAGTAGCAGGCTGCCACCCAGAAGGGTGGCGATGAGGCTGAGGGCGTTTCGCTTGAACATGACGGCTCTGGCTAAAAGGGCTGAAATCAGTGGCTGATGCGGGCCTGGATAAAGCTGAGGAGCTCGGCCACAGGCACGGCCTGGGCTTCGGTTTCCTTGCGGCTTTTGTATTCCAGGTTACCTTCGGCCAGGCCACGGTCGCTGACCACGACGCGGTGTGGAATGCCGATCAGTTCCATATCGGCGAATTTGATGCCCGGGCTGGTCTTTTTGTCACGGTCATCGAGCAATACTTCGAAGCCCGCAGCAGTGAGTTCGGCGTACAGCTTGTCGGTCGCCTCACGCACGGCGTCGGTCTCGTAGCGCAACGGTACCAGAGCGATTTGAAACGGTGCGAGAGCGTCATTCCAGAGAATGCCGCGCTCATCATTGTTCTGCTCAATGGCCGCCGCGACAACGCGGGAAACGCCAATGCCATAGCAGCCCATGGTCAGGGTGACAGGCTTGCCGTTTTCGCCCAGCACTTGGCAGTTCAGCGCTTCGCTGTACTTGGTGCCGAGTTGGAAGATATGCCCGACTTCAATGCCGCGTTTGATTTCCAGGGTGCCGTTGCCATCCGGGCTTGGGTCGCCTGCCACGACATTACGCAGGTCGGCGACTGCCGGCAGCGGCAGATCACGCTCCCAGTTGACGCCAAAGTAGTGCTTGTCGTCGATATTGGCGCCCGAGGCGAAATCGCTCATCAAGGCAACCGAGCGGTCGATGATGCAAGGGATTGGCAGGTTGACCGGGCCCAGTGAGCCTGGGCCGGCGCCGACGGCGGCGCGAATTTCGGCTTCGCTGGCCATTACCAGTGGGCTGGCAACCAGCTCCAAGTTAGCGGCCTTGATCTCATTGAGTTCATGGTCGCCGCGTACGATCAGTGCAACCAGGGTGCCTTGTTTAGCGCCGTGCACGATTAAGGTTTTGATGGTTTTCTCAATGGCGAGGCCGAAGCCCTGTACCAGCGCGTCAATGGTCTTGGTGTTGGGCGTTTCAACCAAACGCATGGTTTCACGGGCTTCTGCTCGTGTGGTTTCACGGGGCAGTGCTTCGGCTTTTTCGATATTGGCGGCGTAGTCCGAGGCGTTGCTGAAGGCGATATCGTCTTCACCCGATTCAGCAAGCACATGAAATTCGTGGGAGCCGGTGCCACCGATGGAGCCGGTATCAGCCTGCACGGGGCGGAAGTTCAGGCCCAGGCGGGTAAAGATATTGCAGTAGGCCTGGTGCATGCGGTCATAGGTGTGTTGCAGCGAAGCCTGATCAACGTGGAAGGAGTAGGCATCCTTCATGATGAATTCGCGGCCACGCATCACACCGAAGCGCGGCCGGGTTTCGTCACGGAACTTGGTCTGGATCTGGTACAGGTTAATTGGCAGCTGCTTGTAGCTGTTCAGCTCGTTGCGCGCCAGGTCGGTGATCACTTCTTCGTGGGTAGGCCCTGCGCAGAAGTCGCGACCATGGCGGTCTTTCATGCGCAGCAGCTCTGGGCCGTACTGCTCCCAGCGGCCGGATTCCTGCCACAGTTCGGCGGGCTGGATGCCGGGCATCAGAACTTCCAGCGCGCCAGCGGCATTCATTTCCTCACGCACAACTTTCTCAACCTTGCGCAGAACACGCAGGCCCATAGGCAGCCAGGTGTACAGGCCGGAAGCCAGTTTGCGGATCATCCCAGCACGCAGCATCAACTGATGGCTGATAACCACGGCATCGGATGGGTTTTCTTTAAGAGTCGAGAGCAGGAATTGGCTAGTACGCATATTTGGCTGTTCTGTCGTTTGCAAGAGGATTTCAATGGCCGGCATTGTACGGTGCCTGTACAGATGCGTACAGGAGGCTGGTGTGTGCTGATAAAAGGAGGTGTGTGTGTCGATATTGACGGCAGAGCAGGTGCAAGCGCTGATTCGGGCAGGGTTACCCATGGCGGAAGACATGAACCTGTGTATTGATCGGCTGGGCGCCGACGGAGCATTGGCACATGTGCCGTTCCACAGCAAGCTGGTGCGGCCGGGTGGCACCTTGTCCGGGCCGACCATCATGGCGCTGGCGGATGCGGCCATGTATGCGGTGGTGCTTGGCAGTCTCGGGCGGGTGGAGATGGCCGTTACGTCGAATTTAAATATCAACTTTCTGGTCAAGCCCAAGCCGGTTGATCTGTTGGCTGAAGCGCGGATATTACGGCTGAGTCGCAGGCAGGCTGTGTGTGAGGTGTCGGTGTATTCGCAAGGTAACGAAGATGAGCTGGTGGCGCACGTGACGGGGACCTATGCGCTGCCCCTGTAAGCTTTTAGCAGACAAGAAAAAGCCCGACCTAAGTCGGGCTTTCTTTACCAGCTAAGCAGCCTGGATTACAGAATGCTCAGTGGGTATTCAACGATCAGACGGAAATCATTCACGTCGCCACCGTATGAATTATCGGCACGGTAGAAGGCGTTACGGATGCGGAAGGAAAGATCCTTAGCTGCACCTTCTTGGATAACGTATTTAGCTTCGATATCCAGTTCGCGCTCTTCTGCACTGCTATCAACGCCAGCTACATCAATGTTATCGCCGACGATGTAACGAGTCATGAAGCTCAAGCCAGGAACGCCAAACTCAGCCATGTCTAGGTCGTAGCGAGCCTGCCAAGAAGTTTCATCTTTAGCGTTGAAGTCGGAGTACTGTACAGAGTTGGACAGCCAAATAGTTCCGCCGCCGTCAATGTCGCCATAGCGATAGCTTGTGTCACCGGTGGAGCGCTGGTGGGCTACGGTAAATTTGTGTGAGCCCATGGAGTAGGCTGCTGCCAGGCTCCAGATGGTGTTGTCCATTTCGCCTTGCAGTTCTTTGCCGTCACCGCTAGTTTTGTAGGCGTTGAGGTCGAAGTTTAGCGCTTGGGACTCGGCCAGCGGCAGATTGTAGTTCAAGTTGACATAAGTCTTCTTGAAGTTGTCCTCTGCGTCGGAGTGGTGGATAGCACCATAAAGATTGTCAGTGAAGCTGTAGCCAGCACCAACGATGTTGATTTCTTTAAGGCCAAAAGTGTCGCGATCAGTACTGGTCTGGCTGCTCATAGCAGTAAAGCGGCCAGCAGTCAGTTCCAAACCTTCGATTTCGTTGCTGGTCAGCAAGGTGCCGGTAGCGACTTCAGGCAGGATGCGGCTGTCGTCTGTGGAAAATACCGGGCTGCCAGTCATCATGTTGCCGTGCTTTAGCACGGTGTCAGAGATGCGGAACTTGATAGCACCGCCGATTTCAGTTTGGGTGTCATCGTTATGGCCGTTGCTGGTAGTGTCGAACAGACCATTACCTTTGTGGCCGCGACCGCCATCCAACTTGATGCTGCTCAGGCTGTGTGCGTCGACGCCAACACCCACTGTACCTTGTGTGAAGCCGGACTCAGCAAGTACGCGAATGCCAAGACCTGTTTCTTCGCGATAGCTCTGAGCGTTACGCTGAGGGCCGCCCGAGCGGAAATCACGGTTCATGTAAAGAACGCGATTGAAGAGGTT
>JAWWDH010000267.1:0-4898 GCA_033720015.1 Pseudomonas sp. | reverse complement strand
GGCGGCAGGCCGAGGGCGAAGGCCAGCGGCAGCAGCAGCGCCACGCCGTTGATCGGGCCCAGGCCCGGGAGCAGGCCGACGATGGTGCCGACGAAGGCGCCGAACAGCGCCACCAGCAGGTTGTTCGGGCGGGTGGCGACATCGAAGCCTTGTAACAAGAAATGTAGGGTTTCCATCTCAACTCTCCACAAACGCTTCGAACAGGCCGAGCGGCAGCGGCACGTCCAGGACTAAATCAAACAGGCCATAGAGCAGCACGCCCATCAGTACGCCACTGATGGCGCAGGGCAGCAGGCGGCCGGTGAACAATAGACCCATGACGAAGGTGGCCAGGGCGGTGCTGAGGACAAAACCCAGCGCTTCGAACGTCAGGGCATAGGCCAGCAGCGTCAGCACGCACAGCACCGCACGTTTAGCGCTGGGCAGATGCAGTTGTTGCTGCAGCACGCCCGGCTTGAACAGTAGCCACAGCGAGCCTGCACTCATCAGTGCCAGCAACAGCAAGGGGTAGGCGCGAGGGCCGACCGGGTCGTAGGCGAAGGGCGCCTGGAAACCCCAGGCGATAATGGCGAGTCCGGCGCAAAGCAGCAGCCAGACCGCGGAAAACAGGCGGACGTACATAAATGGGATACCTCGACGAGGTCAGGAGATTCGAGGAAGCGTAGCGAGCGACGGGAAGGCAAGGCGGCAAGCGGCGAGAAAGCGCAGTTTACGTCTGTAAATGAGCATTTCGAGCCGCTTGCCAACGCAGCATTATCGAGCGCAGTAGCTTCCTTACTGGACCAGGCCGAACTCGCCGGCCAGCGTCTTGTACTCTTCCACTTGCTTGAGGACGAAGGCATTGAGCTCGTCGCCGGTCATCGATAGCGGCAGCAGGTCACGCTGCTCGCGCAGCTTGGCGAAGTCTTCGCTGGCCAGCAGGCTGTCGAACTGCTGCTTCCACCAGCCGTACTGCTCGTCGCTGACCTCTGGGCCGACATAGAAGCCGCGGATCACCGGCCAGCTGATCGGGTAGCCCTGTTCCTTGGCGGTGGGGATATCGGCCAGTTTGCCCGGCAGGCGCTCATCGGCGAGCACTGCAAGGATGCGTACTTTCTTCGCCTCCAGTTGCGGGGTGACCTCGCCCAGGCCGCTGCTGGTCACCTGTACGTGGCCGCCGAGCATCGCGGTAAGGGTTTCGCCGCCGCCTTCGAAGGCCACGTAGCGCAGGTTTTTCGGGTCGATGCCAGCGGCGCGGGCGATCAGTGCGGTCTGCATCCAGTCCTGGCCGCCGATGGTCGCGCCGGCACCGAAGACGATGCTGCCCGGGTCTTTCTTCAGGGCTTGCACCAGATCATCCAGGCTCTGGTAAGGCGAGTCAGCGCGTACCGTGATCGCGCCGTAGTCAGTGCCGACCGCGGCCAGCCAACGCACGCCGGTTTCGTCGTAACGGCCAAACTTGCCTTGCGCCAGGTTGAGCAACGAGCCGCTGGAGAAGGCCGTGATGGTGCCCGCGTCATCGGCGCGCTGGGCAATTACTGCGTTATAGGCCACCGCGCCAACGCCGCCGGGCATGTAGGTCACGCGCATTGGCGCTTTCAGCAGGCCGCTGTCTTTCAGGCCGCTTTGCGCCAGTTTGCAGGTCAGGTCGAAGCCGCCACCGGGTTTAGCCGGGGCGATGCATTCCGGGCGCTTGGGTTCGGCTGCCAGCAATTGGCCGGCAAAGGCCATGCAGGCAGTGGCGAGGGCGATGCGAGTAAAGGCAGTTTTCATGGTGTGTTCCTCTGAACTCTTATTGTGGTTTACCAGATCGGCAACGTGTAGCCGACGATGACGCGGTTCTCGTCCGCATCGCGGGCGAAGTCGGATTTGAAGCTGGCGTTGCGCAGACGCACGTAAACGTCTTTCAGTGGCCCGCTTTGCACCACGTACTTGATCTCAAGGTCCCGCTCCCACTCGCCGCCGTGCTCGGTGCTGCCGGCTATTTGCGCGTCGCTGCCTTTGATATAGCGGCCCATAAAGCTCAGGCCGGGTACGCCAATCTTGCTGAAGTCGTAGTCATAACGGGCCTGCCAGGAGCGCTCGTCGGCGTTGGCGAAGTCGTTGATTTGCACGAAGTTGACCAGAAACGGATCGCTGCCATCGATATAGGCGTAGCCGGTATCGCCGCCCATGTCCTGAAAGCCCAGGCCCAGCTTGTGACCATTAATGCCGTAGCTGAGCATGCTGCTGAAGGCGCGGTTATCGATCTTGCCGGCATTGGCTGCGCCGCTGTCCTTGCTGAGCATCAGGCGCACATCGGCGCTGAGGGTGCCGTTGCCCAAAGGTTGACTGGCGAGCAGGCCGAAGAAGTGCTGGCGGTAGATGTCGTCCAGTTCGGCGGCGTAATAACGGCCGCTGAGACCCTTGGCGAACTGGTAGTCGAGGCCGATTAGGTCCAGGTGGTCGGCGGTCACGCCACTGGCGAAGCGCTTGTTCTTGCTGTTGAGGATCATCTCCTCAGAGTTGGTCGAGGCGCGATCGATGACTTTATCCAGGCGGCCGCCGGTAAAGCTCAGGCCGTCGAGTTCGCTGGAGGTCAGCAGGCCGCCCTCAAACACTTGCGGCAGCAAGCGGCTGTCGCTGGCTTTGACTACGGGCAGCTCAGGGATGTGCGAGCCATAACGCAGCTCAGTCTTGGAGACCTTGATTTTGCCGGTCAGGCCCACACGGCCGAATTGATCCGGGGTGCCGCCATCGTCCTGTACTGGGAGCAGGTCGGTGCCGGTGCTGCCGCCGCCCGAGTTGAGTTTGACGCCGAGCATGCCCAGGGCGTCCACGCCGAAACCGACGGTGCCTTCGCTGTAGCCGGACTGGATGTCGAGGAGAAAGCCCTGACCCCATTCGTCACGCTTGTTCTGCTGGCTGCTGGTGCCTTCACGGAAGTCGCGATTGAGGTAGATATTGGTCGTACTCAGGCTGGCTTTGCTGTCGGCAACGAAGTCGGCGTGGGCAACTGGGGCAAGCAGGACCGTACTGATGGCCAGGCTAAGCAGATGAACAGGCGAGAGTGCCCGATTTGATGCAGTCGGCATCCTGTGGTCTCCATTGTTGTTTTTGTCACGGCTGCGCGCCACTGCGTCAGCCGTTCAGGTCGGTGGGTCGAGCCACCTGAGACCGATGTTAGTGGTGCAAGCTTTCACCAGGCTTTCAGCTTGAAAGAAAGTGCCTAGGACGTTCGCAGCGGCCTTTGCCCCGTTACACTGGGCGCATAACAACAAGTTCGTGGAGTACTACTACTGTGCGAGTCCTACTGGTCGAGGACCATCTGCCCCTCGCTGAAAGCGTGGCCCAGGCCCTGCGTGGCATCGGGCTAAAAGTGGACATGCTGCACGACGGTGTGGCCGCCGACCTGGCCCTGAGTAGCGAAGAGTACGCCTTGGCGATTCTCGATATCGGCTTGCCGCGCCTCGATGGTTTTCAGGTGTTGGCGCGTTTACGTGAGCGTGGCAAAACCCTGCCGGTGCTGATGCTCACCGCCCGTGGCGAGGTCAAGGATCGCGTGCACGGCCTTAATCTGGGGGCGGACGATTACCTGGCAAAACCTTTTGAGTTGAGCGAGTTGGAAGCGCGGGTCAAGGCGTTGCTGCGCCGCAGCGTGCTGGGCGGTGAGCGACAGCAGCGCTGCGGCAATCTGCTGTATGACCTGGATACCCGACGCTTCACCCTGGCCGACGCACTGTTGACCCTGACGTCCCGCGAGCAGGCTGTGCTGGAAGCGATGATCGCCCGGCCGGGGCGGGTGATGAGCAAGGAACAACTGGCCGCCTTGGTGTTTGGTTTGGACGAGGAGGCCAGCAGCGACGCCATCGAAATCTACGTGCACCGCCTGCGTAAAAAACTTGAAGGCGGTGGGGTGAAAATTGTCACCTTCCGCGGGCTGGGCTACTTGCTGGAGGCACAGGGTGACGCCGCGCAGTAAGCCCGCAGTGACTGCGCCCGGGAGCTTGCGCGGGCGCTTGATCCGCCGCTTGGCACTGCTGTTGACGTTGATTCTGTTGGTCAGCAGCCTGAGCGCTTACTGGAGCGCGCGGGATGCTGCCGATACCGCCTATGACCGCACCTTGCTGGCCTCGGCGCGGGCGATTGCTGATGGTTTGTACACCACGGCGGGGCGCTTGAATGCCAACGTGCCCTATGTGGCGCTAGACACCTTCGCCTATGACAGCGCCGGGCGCATCTATTACCAGGTGCTGGATGTACAAGGGGCGCTGGTTTCCGGTTATGAAGATTTACCGCCAGCCCCGCCTGGCACCCAACGTACCGAGGATTACCCGGCGTTGGCGCATTTCTATGACGCTGAGTATCGCAACCAGGGCGTGCGGGTGGTCAGCCTGTTGCAGCCCGTCAGTGAGCCGGGGCTCAATGGTGTCGCAGAGATTCGCGTGGCGGAAACCCAGGGTGCACGCGAGCGCATGGCCCGCGAACTGCTGCTCGGCACCTTGTTGCGCATGGGGCTGCTGTCGTTGAGCGCCTTGCTACTGGTGTGGCTGGCGGTGAGTGCCGCGTTGCGCCCGCTGGATGCCTTGCGTCGCAGTGTGGCGGAGCGTACCAGCGACGATCTGCAGCCATTGTCAGCGGTTGGCATGCCGCGTGAGTTGCGCCCGTTGATCGATGCCCTGAACCAGTTTAATGAACGCCTGCGCAACCTGTTCGAGCGCCAATCGCAGTTTATTGCCGATGCCTCCCATGAACTGCGTACGCCGCTGGCCGCGCTCAAGGCTCGGGTTGAGCTGGGGCTGCGCACTGAAGAGCCCGCCGTGTGGCGCAGTACGCTGGAAGACGCCGCGCAGAACACCGATAAGCTGACCCATCTGGCCAATCAGCTGCTCTCTCTGGCGCGTATCGAAAGTGGTGCGCGGGCCATTGCCGAAGGTGGT
>JAWWDH010000266.1:0-4905 GCA_033720015.1 Pseudomonas sp. | reverse complement strand
TGCGCCACCACCTGCAAGGTAAAGCCGATAGCAACACCAACGACCCCGCCATAGAGAAGCGCAGGGCCGGCGGCGATGATCGCTTGCAGCTGAATCTCCTCGAAGATAACCGCTAGCAGTAGGCTGATCACCGCGCAGGTGATGAACTGCACCAGCGCTAGACGCAGTGGGTCGTGCCGCCCGGCAAAGAAGCCCACCAGCAATACATGCACACCCCAGACAAAGGCGCCCGCCAGTTGCAGCCAATCGCCGGACGCCACCTGAAAGCCTTCACCGACACTCAGCAGGAACATGCCGACGACCGCCATGCAGGCGCCCAGCCAGATGCCCAGGCCGGTCTTGTGACCGATAAACAGCCCCAGCAGCGGCACGATAATTACGTACAGCCCGGTGATAAAACCGGAGTTGGTGACGCTGGTGAACAGCAGGCCGACCTGCTGCAAATTAATCCCCAGGGCCAGCGCCAGGCCCATCAGCACGCCACCGCGCAGGAGCTGGCGGTTCAAGGGTACGCGCGTTGCGCTGCTGTTGGTGCTTCGTTCGAGAAGGTGCAGCACGGGCAGTAGGATCACTGCGGCCAGCGCAAAGCGCAGGCCGGTATAAAGGAACGGCCCGATAGAGTCCATGCCCAGTCGCTGGGCGACAAAAGACGAGCCCCAGATCATCGCAGTAACTAGCATCAACAGGTCGGCACGTAGGGCGTTGCTTCGCATTTCAGGCAGCTCGTCGGTAAAGCTGCGAACTGTGCCGGAAAGCGCCGCGCTTGACCACCCCGTCAGCGCTCGGCATGCTTGATCGCTTTTTTGCGATGATAGGTTTGGTTGCGCTGCAACCCTGTAACCTGCACGCACTGTTCACCGAGCCCTGGACAGTACCCCTGGCGGGTATCCACATAACAAAAAATAGGATTCACCATGGCCGCATTTGAAATCCTTATTGCTGATGATCACCCCTTGTTCCGCAGTGCCTTGCTGCAGGCGCTGACCCTGGGGCTGGGGTCGGATGTACGGCTGGTTGAAGCGGCCAGCATTGCCGAACTGGAAGCCTGTCTGGTGCAGAAAACCGATTGGGATCTGGTTCTGCTCGATCTTAATATGCCGGGCGCTTATGGCTTTTCTGGCTTGGTGCTATTGCGTGGGCAGTATCCGCATATCCCCGTGGTGATGATCTCCGCCCAGGAAGAGCCAACCATCGTCGCGCGCTCGCGCGAGTTCGGCGCCAGTGGCTTTATTCCTAAATCCAGCCCGCTGGAAACCATCCAGCAAGCGGTGCGCTTGGTGCTCGATGGTGAGGTTTGGTGGCCGCAGCAGAGTCAGGAGGCAATTGCCTTATCGGCCGAAGCCAAAGCCGCCAGCGCCGGTTTGGCCAGCCTGACGCCGCAGCAGTTTCGCGTACTGACCATGGTCTGTGATGGCTTGCTGAACAAGCAGATTGCCTATGAACTGGGCGTCTCTGAGGCCACGGTGAAGGCGCACGTCACGGCGATCTTCCGCAAGCTTGGGGTGCGCACCCGCACGCAGGCGGCGTTGCTGTTGCAGCAGTTGGAAACGATTGCGTCTAACTAGCGTGTTTTTTCTGCCGCGCTTGGCGTAGCCTGCCGGGCTTTCTCGCATAGGGTCGTGATGATGTCGCCATTCAAAGGCCAAACGGGCTTTAAACGTGTTCTCAACGCCACGGGTTATTCGCTGGCCGGCTTGCGTGCGGCCTTCACTGGCGAGGCCGCCTTTCGTCAGCTGTTGCTGATCAATCTAGTGCTGGTGCCCTTGGCCTTCTACCTGGATGTCAGCCGCGTCGAGCGTGCGTTGATGGTCGCGGTCTGTGTGCTGGCGCTGATCGTCGAGTTGCTCAACTCGGCGGTAGAAGCGGCGATTGACCGCATCTCCCTGGAGCTGCACCCACTGTCGAAAAACGCCAAGGACATGGGCAGCGCCGCCCAGTTCACTGCGCTCTGCCTGATCGCTCTGGTGTGGGCAATTATTCTGCTGGGGTGATGCAGCGTTCTCAGGCGATGGTCGGCAGGACGATTTGATCGCTGCGCGTTACTCCTGCCGTCAGCGCGCGGCACAGCTCGATAAATTCACGCATGGCGGCAGTCTGATACTTCTGTTTGTGCCAGATAAAGTAGAACTGCCGACGCAGGTCCAGCTCCGGTGTTTCCACTGGCACCAGACTGCCCCGGCGAAACGCATCGCGCAGCGCCAGGCGGGAAATGCAGCCAATTCCCAGGCCCGACTCCACCGCCCGTTTGATCGCTTCGGTGTGTTCCAACTCCAGGCGAATGTTCAGGCCCGTACGGTGATGACGCATGGCCTGGTCGAAGGTTAGGCGCGTGCCGGAACCTTGTTCGCGAAGAATCCAGGCTTCGTGCGTCAGCTCTTCAAGGCTCGCCTCGCGGCGTTGCGCCAGGGCATGTTGCGGCGCGCAGAACACCACCAGCTCATCCTCGACCCAAGGCTGCACCTCGATATCCGGGTGCTGGCAGTCTCCTTCGATCATGCCCATGTCCAATTCATAGTGGGCAATCTGCTGCACCACATAGGCGGTGTTATGCACCTGCAGTTTCACCCGGCACTCCGGGTGACGCTGCATAAAGCTGCCGATCAGCAGGGTGGCCAGGTAGTTGCCCACGGTCAGGGTGGCGCCGACATTCAGTGAGCCGAAGCCGCTCTTGCCACCCAGCAAGCGTTCGATTTCCTTGGCCTGGTCGAGCAGGGCCACGGCCTGAGGCAGCAGCTGCAGGCCGAGGGCGTTTAGGCATAGGCGTTTGCCGGCGCGGTCGAACAGTTGGCAGTCGGACTGGCGCTCCAGCTCGCTCAGCGAGGTACTGGTCGCTGATTGCGACAGGGCCAGGGAGTCCGCGGCGCGGGACACGCTTTCCTGCTGGGCGACGGCGACGAAGACTTGCAGTTGTCTGAGGGTAAATCGCATATCTATATAACCGATAACCTATATCTTGATAATCAAGTTAACAGATATTGCGTCGCTCATTACAATGCCACGCAATCGCGCCTAAGCGCGCAGGCAATCTTACCTTCTGCGGAGTCCCGAGCATGAGCAACCTTAACGCTGAGCGCATTCTGAGTGTTCATCACTGGAACGACACGTTGTTCAGCTTCAAGTGCACCCGTGATCCCGGTTTGCGCTTCGAGAACGGTCAGTTCGTGATGATCGGCCTGCAGCAAGAGACCGGCCGTCCGCTGATGCGTGCCTACTCCATCGCCAGCCCGAACTGGGAAGAGCATCTGGAGTTTTTCAGTATCAAGGTGCCGGACGGCCCGCTGACGTCGCAGCTGCAGCATATGAAGGAAGGCGACGAAATCATCATCAGCAAGAAGCCCACCGGCACGCTGGTGCTGGATGATCTCAAGCCTGGTAAGCACCTGTATCTGCTCAGCACCGGTACTGGTCTGGCGCCCTTTATGAGCGTGATTCAGGACCCGGAAACCTATGAGCGCTTCGAAAAAGTGATTCTGGTTCACGGTGTGCGCTATGTGAACGAAGTGGCCTACCGCGAGTTCATCACCGAGCACCTGCCGCAAAATGAGTTCTTTGGCGAGGCGCTGAAGGACAAATTGATCTACTACCCAACTGTGACCCGCGAGCCATTCGAGAATCAAGGCCGGCTGACCGATCTGATGCGCAGCGGCAAGCTGTTTCAGGACATCGGCCTGCCACCGATCAACCCGCAGGATGACCGCGCGATGATCTGCGGCAGCCCGAGCATGCTCGAAGAAACCAGCGAAGTGCTGAACGAATTCGGTCTGCAGGTTTCCGCGCGGATGCGCGAACCGGGTGATTACTTGATTGAGCGTGCTTTCGTCGAGAAGTAACTGCTACGCCGGCAAGGTTAAAAGGCGCTGTGCGAGCGGTTGCCACCGTTCTGCTTGGCCCGGTACATGGCGTTGTCGGCATGCTGCAGCAACTGCTGTTCAGTCTGGGCATGTTGCGGGTAGAGGGCGATGCCGATGCTCGGCAGCACGCTCAGGCGCTGGCTGCTCAGCTCAAAGGGCTGATTAAGGCTCTGGCGAATTTTCTCGGCCACGACGCTGGCATGATCGGCGGACGCAAAGTCCTCAAGCAATATGACAAATTCATCGCCGGCAAAGCGGGCCACCGTATCGACCTCGCGCAGGCATTGCTGGATGCGCTGGGCCACGCTTTGCAGCAGCAGGTCGCCGGCGGCATGGCCGAGGGTGTCGTTAACCTGCTTGAACTTGTCCAGATCGAGAAACAGCAGCGCCACTTGCGACTGCTCGCGGCGGGCGCGAGTCAGTGCTGTGCGCAAACGGTCACGCAGCAGCTCGCGGTTGGGTAGCTGGGTGAGCTGGTCGTACTGCGCCATAAACTGCAGACGGTTCAGCATCTGTTGGCGCTCGATAGCCGTTGCCACCTGGGTTGAGACGAATTGCAGCAGCTCTTGCTCGTCTTCGTTGTAGCCATGCTTGAGTACCGCACTACGCACAACCAGCGCGCCCATCACGCCTGTATGCGATTGCAACGGTACCCCTAACCAGTAGCATTGGGTTGGCGAGTTGCTGGCACTTTCTTGGGTCGCCGACGTGCGCAGCAGGGTCTTGCCGCTGTGTATCACCTCGGCACTGAGCGTTGCGATAGTCAGCTGGGGGGCGGCGTTGGGTTCTTCTGCGGGTTGAGCGGGGTAGGGAAAGGTCAGGGCATCGTGCTGTTGATCATAGAGCGCGACGGAGAAGTTAATCGCAGGCAGCAGTTCGTCGATGATCAAGTGCACCTGCTGGAACAGTTCAAGCAGGTTTTTTGCCGAGTGGGCGACCTCTGAAATGCCGTACAGCGCCGTTTGGATAGCCTCGTTGCGTTTGCGGGCAGTAATGTCATGGGCCACCGCAACGCGTACCTGATCATTGTCCGACCAGCGCGCGGACCAGAGGA
>JAWWDH010000265.1:0-4918 GCA_033720015.1 Pseudomonas sp. | reverse complement strand
CCAGGCCTTCGGTGTTGAGCAGCGCGGCGTATTGCTCGGTGAGCGAGGCCTGCGGCTCGGTGAGGATGCGTTCGAAGTCTTCCGGGGTCAGGGCTTTGAGTTCGACGCGGATCGGCAGGCGGCCTTGCAGTTCAGGCACCAGGTCACTCGGCTTGCTCAGGTGGAACGCGCCGGAGGCGATAAACAGGATGTGGTCGGTCTTGACCATGCCCAGCTTGGTGTTCACCGTGCAGCCTTCGATCAGCGGCAGCAGGTCGCGCTGCACGCCTTCGCGGGATACATCGGCGCCGCTGGTGTTGCCGCGCTTGGCGACCTTGTCGATCTCGTCGATAAACACGATGCCGTTCTGTTCCACGGCTTCGAGGGCCTGGGCCTTGAGCTCTTCCTCGTTGACCAGGCGCGCGGCCTCTTCGTCGCGCACCAGCTTGAGCGCTTCTTTAACCTTGAGCTTGCGGCTCTTGTTTTTGCCCTTGCCCATGTTGGAAAACAGGCTTTGCAGCTGGTTGGTCATCTCTTCCATGCCCGGCGGGGTCATGATTTCGATGCCGGCCGGTGCGTCGGCCACTTCGATCTCAATGTCCTTGTCGTCCAGCTGACCTTCGCGCAGGCGTTTGCGGAACAGCTGGCGGGTATTGGAGTCGTTGCTCGAGGCCGCTTCTTCGTTGAAGCCGGTGCGCGCTGGCGGCAGCAGGGCATCGAGGATGCGCTCTTCGGCAGCATCTTCGGCGCGGTGACGGACCTTGATCATCTCCTGCTCGCGGAGCATCTTGATCGCCGCATCGGCCAGATCACGGATGATCGACTCGACATCACGGCCGACATAGCCGACCTCGGTGAATTTGGTCGCTTCCACTTTGATAAACGGCGCGTTGGCCAGCTTGGCTAGGCGCCGAGCGATCTCGGTCTTGCCGACGCCGGTCGGGCCGATCATCAGGATGTTTTTTGGCGTGACTTCGGCGCGCAGCTCAGCCGGAAGCTGCATGCGCCGCCAGCGGTTGCGCAGGGCGATGGCCACGGCGCGCTTGGCGTCGTCCTGACCGATGATGTGGCGGTTGAGCTCGTGAACGATCTCGCGGGGCGTCATGGACATGCGGGGTACTCCAGAAAAGACCGTGCCTTACTCGGCGCAGTCTTCCTCTTCAATAGTCAGATTTTGGTTGGTGAAGACACAGATGGAGCCGGCAATGTTCAGCGCGGTTTCGGTGATTTCACGGGCGCTCAATTCGGTTTTTTGCAGCAGGGCCATGGCCGCGGCCTGGGCGAAGCCGCCACCGGAGCCCATGGCGATCAGGCCGTGCTCGGGCTCAACCACGTCGCCGTTGCCAGTGATGATCAAGGAGGCGTCCTTGTTGGCCACGGCCAGCATGGCTTCCAGGCGGCTCAGCGAGCGGTCGGTGCGCCAGTCTTTGGCCAGTTCGACGGCGGCGCGCACCAGATTACCTTGGTGCTTCTCCAGCTGGCCTTCAAAGCGTTCGAACAGGGTAAAAGCGTCGGCGGTGGCACCGGCGAAGCCGGCCAGCACCTGGCCGTGGTACAGGCGGCGAACTTTTTTCGCGTTGCCTTTCATCACGGTGTTGCCAAGGGACACCTGGCCGTCGCCGCCCATGACGACTTTGCCGTTGCGGCGTACTGAAACGATGGTGGTCAAGGGGAGAGTCTCCACGCAGCGGGGCGAAAGTGCCCAATGCTGAATGAAGTGGGGGCAGCGGTGGCTTGCTTCAAGCCCTGGGGCGCATGCTGTCCGACAAATTGTCGGTGCGCGCGCACACAGGGCCTGAATTCTGGGGCTTTATTGCACCTGGCGCTGCTGTAACAACAAATTGCTGAAGCCACTGGCGGCCAGTGATTTCTGCGCCTGGCCAAGCTGCTCGCGGCTGGCGAAGGGGCCGACCAAAACGCGGTGCCAGGTTTCCTCGCGCACGGTGCCGGATTCCACTTTCACGCTCTGCCCGAGCAGGATGATCTGCGCGCGCAAGCTGTCGGCGTCATCCTTGCGGCGGAACGAACCGGCCTGGAGGAAAAACTGCGAGCTGACCGGGCCTTTGGCGACCACGGGCGGCGGCGGTGGGACCTGGCCGTTGAGCGCTGCTTGGGCGCGGGCGGCATCAATCTTTGCCGCTTCTTCCGGGGTCACCGGTTTTTGCGGTGGCACAACCACAGGCTCTTCGATGGCCTGTTGCGGCAAGATGACTTCCGACTCCGGCAGCAGGGTATAGAAGTCGTACTTGGGCTTGGGCGGGCCGCTTGGCGCTGGCTTGGCTGTCGCCTTGCTGGCCTGATTGGCGCGGGCTTGTTCGACTTTGTTGCGCTTGATCTCATCGCGGCCGGGTTCGAGGCTGAACAAAAACACCATAAAACCGCCGATCACCAGGCCGCAGACCAGCCAGAACCAGCCCGGCACCGGCTTTTTCGCCGGGGCCTTATAGCGGCTGGCGCCGCGTTTGGCGACGGGTTTCTTCTTCGCAGCCACTTACATGCGCTCCAGGGTTTCCAGGCCTAGCAACTCAAGGCCCTGCTTGAGCGTGCGGCCGGTCAGGGCGGCCAGGCGCAGGCGGCTCTGCTGAGTCATCGGGTCTTCGGCGGCAAGGATCGGGCAATGCTCGTAAAAGCTGGAGAACAGCCCGGCCAGGTCGTAGAGGTAGGCACACAGCTGGTGCGGCTCGCCCTTGTCGGCCACGCCGTTCAATACTTCGCTGAACTGCGCGAGCTTGCCCGCTAGCTCGATCTCGTGGGCCGCCTGCAAGTTGAGGCTGCCCTCGATCGCGTCAAAGCCCTTGCCCAGCTTGCGGAATACGCTGGCCACACGGGTGTAGGCGTACAGCAGGTAAGGCGCGGTGTTGCCTTCAAAGCTCAGCATCAGCTCGAAGTTGAAGCGGTAATCGCTGGTGCGGTGCTTGGACAGGTCGGCGTATTTGACCGCGCCGATGCCGACGGCGTGGGCAATCAGGCGCAGTTCATCTTCACCGAGTTCAGGGTTTTTGCCCTTGACCAGGCTGTAGGCGCGCTCTTCGGCTTCATCGAGCAGGTCGATGAGTTTCACCGTGCCGCCATCGCGGGTCTTGAACGGGCGGCCATCGGCGCCGTTCATGGTGCCAAAACCCATGTGCTCGAGCTGCATGCCGTCATGCACGAAGCCAGCACGGCGGGCGACCTCGAAGGCCATCTGGAAGTGCAGGGCCTGACGCTGGTCGACAAAGTACAGGGCACGGTCGGCCTTGAGCTGCTGGCTGCGGTAACGCATGGCGGCCAGGTCGGTGGTGGCGTACAGGTAGCCGCCGCCGGCTTTCTGCACGATCACCGGCAGTGGATTGCCTTCGGCGTTCTTGAACTCATCCATAAACACGCACTGCGCGCCGTTGCTCTCGCTGAGCAGGCCTTTGTCGCGCAGGGCGTCGATGATCCCCGGCAGTTCGGCGTTGTAGGCGCTTTCGCCTTTTACGTCGGCCATCGACAGCTTCACGCCCAGGCGGTCATAGGCCTTCTGGCAATGCGACAGGGAGATATCGTTGAAGCGGTGCCACAGGCGCATGCACTCCGGCTCGCCGGCTTGCAGCTGGACTACCAGCTCGCGGGCGCGCTCGGCGAACTCGGCGGAGTCGTCGAAGCACTTCTTCGCCGCGCGGTAGAAACCTTCCAAGTCGGCCAGCTCGCTGTCGGCGGCCTCCGGGTTGGCTTCCATAAAGGCCAGCAGCATGCCGAACTGGGTGCCCCAGTCGCCGACGTGGTTCTGCCGAATGACCTCGTCACCGAGAAACTCCAAGACCCGCGCCACGGCGTCGCCGATGATGGTGGAGCGCAGGTGGCCGACGTGCATTTCCTTGGCCAGGTTCGGCGAGGACAGGTCGATCACCACCTTCTGCGGGTTGCCGGCCTTGTGTACGCCGAGTTTGGCGTCGGCGAGCAGGTCATCCAGGCGTGCGGCCAGGGCTTGGGTGTTTTGATAGAAGTTGAGAAACCCCGGGCCGGCGATTTCGACTTTGCTGATGCCTGCATCATCCGGCAGCGCCGCGATCAGCTTTTCGGCCAGGTCACGCGGTTTCATGCCGGCCGGTTTGGCCAGCATCATGGCGATGTTGCTGGCGAAATCACCGTGAGTCTTGTCTTTGGTGTTCTCCACCTGAATGGCCGGGCTCAGGCCCGCAGGCAGCACGCCTTCGGCGGTGAGGCGGGTCAGGGCTTGCTGGATCAGGTGGCGAATGCTGTCTTTCATGGTCTGCTCGGTCGGCCGTTGAGGGCGGCGGCGCACAAAGGCGCTGGTTGAAAACTGTGCATTATCGACGGCCTTAGCCTGCAGCTTCAAGCAGCGTGTGGTTTTGTCGGGTTAAAGCTCGACAGTGTGGGCAGTTGGTCGCAGACGATTGGGCGAGTAGCGGGCTTGCATAAAGAAACGCCGCAAAGGCTGCTGCCCTCGCGGCGTTAGAGGCTGCTTAGGCCGAGCGTTGCGCGGTATTGCGTGCGGCGGCGTTGCCCGCCACGTAGTAGGGCGCCGTGCTGCGTGGCAGCGGGCTGCGGCCACGAATCTTATCGGCAATCTTCTCGGCCATCATGATGGTCGGGGCATTCAGGTTACCGGTGGTGATCAGCGGCATGATCGAGGCATCGACCACGCGCAACCCTTCTACACCATGCACACGGCCCTGGCCGTCGACCACCGCCATGGCGTCTTCGCCCATCTTGCACGAGCAGGACGGGTGGAAGGCGGTTTCCGCGTGCTCACGGATAAACTCGTCCAGCTGAGCATCGCTCTGCACCTCCACGCCGGGGCTGAGCTCGCGGCCGCGATACGGGTCCAGCGCTGACTGCGCCATGATTTCGCGGGTGATGCGGATGCCGTCGCGGAATTCGCGCCAGTCCTGTGCGCTGCTCATATAGTTGAAGAGGATGCTCGGGTGCTGGCGCGGGTCTTTGGATGTGACCT
>JAWWDH010000264.1:0-4924 GCA_033720015.1 Pseudomonas sp. | reverse complement strand
TGTGGAACTGCTCCAGCGGGATGAGGCCTTCAGACTTCAAACCAGCGTGAACGGTTACCCAACCAGCTTGGTAATCGATGTCGACGATGATAGCGGTGATGATTGAGCCTGCCTGAAGGTTCAGGGTTTTTAGGCTTTCTTCAAACAGTTCAGCAAAGCTTTCGCTCATTTTAATTCCTGTTGATTCAGGGCGGGGAATCCGCCCAAACCACACTCCAGACAATGTGGGTACGTTTATGTAAAAAGAAGCAGACGGGTCTAGGACTGGGTTCCCGTAAGCTTCCTTGGCGAGCCGGTCAGCTTAAGCAGCTGTGGCTCTGGTCATCCAGCAAGATCGCGATTGGCGACTTCACTGAGAATTCGTTCAAGCACTTGTTCAATCGAGAGTTCAGTGGAATCCAGCTGGATTGCATCGGCCGCCGGCTTGAGTGGGGCCACTGCACGCTGAGTATCGCGCTCATCGCGCGCCTGAATCTCATCAAGAAGACTCGCGAGATTAACATCATCGCCTTTGGCCTTCAACTGCAGGTAACGGCGACGGGCACGTTCCTCGGCGCTGGCGGTGAGAAAAACCTTTAGCGGCGCATCGGGGAACACCACGGTGCCCATGTCGCGACCATCGGCAATCAGCCCCGGCATCTCCTGAAATGCTTGCTGGCGTTGCAGCAGCGCATCACGCACCGCCGGCAAGGATGCGACGAGCGAAGCACCGGCACCGACCTGCTCGTTACGAATCAGGTCGGTGACCTCTTCACCTTCGAGAATAATGCGCTGACCATGGCCATCACCGGCAGCAATAAATTGCACATCCAGATGAGCGGCAAGCAGCTTCATCGCCTCTTCGTTGGTCAGGTCGACACCATGATTGCCCGCAGCAAACGCCAGCAGACGATAGAGCGCGCCCGAGTCCAGCAGATTCCAGCCCAGCTGCTTAGCCAGCAAGCCGGCAACCGTGCCCTTGCCCGAACCACTCGGACCGTCGATGGTGATAACCGGAGCGACGATCATACTTGGCCCTCTTCAGCGACACGGATGCCGACCTGAGCCGACAGCGCCAGAAAGTTGGGGAACGAGGTGGCCACGTTGGCGCAGTCGTGGATGCGAATCGGTGCAGTCGCACGCAAGGAGGCGATGCTAAACGACATGGCAATACGGTGATCACCATGCGCCCAGACCTCACCACCACCGATGCTGCCACCGTCGATGATGATGCCATCCGAGGTAGGCTCAGCCTTAACGCCCAGCGCAGTCAGACCATCCACCATGACCTGAATACGGTCGGACTCCTTGACCCGTAACTCTTCGGCACCACGCAGCACCGTACGCCCTTCGGCCACCGAGGCGGCGACGAACAGTACCGGAAACTCATCGATAGCCAGCGGCACCAAGTCCTCAGGGATATCAATACCTTTGAGCTTAGCACTGCGCACGCAGATGTCCGCCACCGGCTCGCCGCCGACTTCACGCTGGTTTTCCAGGGTGATATCACCACCCATCAGGCGGAGAATATCGATCACTCCGGTGCGGGTCGGGTTGATACCGACATGTTCAAGGACCAGCTCAGAATCTTCAGCAATGCTGGCAGCAACCAGGAAGAAGGCGGCCGAAGAAATATCCGCCGGCACCTCGATATGGGTGGCGACCAGCTTGTGACCCGACTCCACGGTGGCGCTATTGCCCTCGACCGCTACCGGATAGCCGAAGCCACGCAGCATGCGCTCGGTGTGATCACGGGTCGGTGCCGGCTCAATCACTGTGGTCGTACCAGCCGCATACAGCCCCGCTAACAACATGCAGGATTTGACCTGAGCGCTGGCCATCGGCATTTCATAGGTCATACCGCCCAGACGACCACCGGCACGAATGGTCAGCGGCGGACGCCCTTCCGGCCCGGTTTCAATAATTGCGCCCATGGCCCGCAATGGCTTGGCCACGCGATTCATCGGCCGCTTGGACAGCGAAGCATCACCGGTCAAGGTGGTATCGAAGGATTGTGCCGCCAGCAAGCCCGCCAACAAGCGCATCGAGGTACCCGAGTTGCCCAGGTAGATCGGCCCAGGCGGCGCCTTGAGGCCACGCATACCGACACCATGCACGGTGACACGACCATGGTGCGGCCCTTCAATCACCACGCCCATGTCGCGGAACGCCTGAATGGTCGCCAGCGCGTCCTCACCTTCAAGGAAGCCCTCAACCTCAGTCACACCCTCGGCTATCGAGCCGAGCATGATCGAGCGGTGCGAGATGGATTTATCACCCGGCACGCGAATTCGCCCAGAGAGTTTGCCGCCAGGGTTAGCCAGAAAAATCAGATCGTTCGAGTGCATAGCGTCCACATAGGCCCTACGGGCGAGAATTTTGCCGAAATGCTCACGGGCCACGCGGGCGCGTGTAAATACGCCCAGCAATTGATGCCCGTCCCCAGCGTCAACCGCGTCGCGCAAGGCGTCGAGGTCATCGCGAAATACGTCCAGCGTGCGCAGCACCGCCTCGCGATTGGCGAGAAAGATGTCATGCCACATGACTGGATCACTGCCGGCAATCCGCGTGAAGTCGCGAAAACCACCCGCAGCGTAACGAAAGATCTCCAGGTTCTCACTACGTTTGGCCAGTGAGTCCACCAGCGTGAAGGCCAGCAGGTGCGGCAGATGGCTGGTTGCGGCCAGCACCTGATCGTGATGCTCGACCTCCATGTGCTCGACATCCGCCCCCAGCTCGCGCCACAGGCTATCGACCAGCGCCAACGCCGCCGCATCACTCTGCTCGCTCGGGGTCAGGATTACCTTATGCCGACGAAACAGCTCGACATTAGCCGCCTCAACACCACTTTGCTCGGAACCGGCAATTGGATGCCCTGGCACAAAGCGTACGGATTGACCCGCAAAGGCCAGGCGCGCCGCGCGCAACACATTGCCCTTGGCACTGCCGACATCGGTCAGCACCGCTGCGCCGAGATCAAGCTTAGCCAGTTCCGCCAGGAGCTTCTCCATGGCAAGGATCGGCACCGCCAATTGAATCACCGCTGCACCCTGGCAAGCCGTTGCCAGGTCGGCTTCACAGCGATCAACCACGCCCAAGGCAACGGCTAGGCGCTGGGACTCGGGGTCCAAATCGACCCCCACCACTTCACTGAACAGGCCGCGTTCACGCAGCCCCTTGGCAAAGGAGCCGCCAATCAGCCCCAGACCAATAACCACCAGGCGCCCGAGTTTAGGCGCGGCAGATGGCAACGGAGTGGCAGCCGCGTTGAAATCACTCACGCGCTCAACACCCCGGTCAACACTTCAAGGAAGCGGGCATTTTCAGCCGGCAAACCAATCGATACCCGTAAAAAAGTTGGCATGCCATAGCCGCCTACCGGCCGCACGATAACACCGGCGCGCAGCAGCGCCTGATTAATCGCAGCGGTATCACGGGCAAAATCCACGGCAATAAAGTTGCCCTTGGACGCAATCCAACTCAAACCCAGCTCGGTCAACCCGGCTTCGAGCTGGGCCATGCCAGCATCATTGAGCTGACGGCTTTTGGCTAGGTAATCGGCATCGTCCAGCGCCGCACAAGCAGCCGCTAAGGCCAGGCTATTGACGTTGAACGGCTGACGCACGCGATTAAGCACATCGGCAATCTGCGCCGAGCTGAGTGCGTAGCCGACGCGCAGCGCCGCCAAACCATAGGCCTTGGAGAAGGTGCGCGAAACCAACAGGTTGTCATAGCGCGCCAGGTACTTGAGGCCGTCCGGCAGCTCATCACCTTCGGCGTACTCGATATAGGCCTCATCCAGCACCACCAGCACATTGCCGGGCACGCGCGCGAGAAAACGCTCCAGCGCATCCGGACCGAACCAGGTACCCGTCGGGTTGTTCGGGTTGCTCGCCGCCATCGATAAACACCCGAGTGGTATTTATCGATGGCGGCGAGCATGGCCTCAAGGTCGTGACCGTAACCTTGCGCTGGCACCAATTTGCCCTGCGCACCCACTGCCTGAGTGGCAATAGGGTAGACGGCAAAGGCGTACTGACTAAACACCGCATTCAGCCCTGGAGCCAGGTAGGCACGTGCGACCAGGTCGAGAATGTCGTTGGAACCATTGCCCAGGGTGACCTGATTAACCTGCACACCACAGCGTGCAGCCAGGCGGCTTTTCAGCTCAAAACCATTGCCATCGGGGTAACGGGTAAGCTCGGCCAGCTCGGCACGAATCGCCTCTAGGGCTTTAGGGCTGGGGCCGAGAGGGTTTTCGTTACTGGCCAGTTTGACGATGCTGGCCGGATCAAGATCCAGCTCACGGGCCAGTTCATCCACCGGCTTGCCTGGCACATAGGGCGACAACTGCTGAACGCCTGGCTGGGCCAGGGCGAGGAAATCGGTCATAACAAAGCCTCACGCTTAAAGCCGCAAGCCCCAAGTACAGCCCGGCGTCGATGCGCGTGTAGCTTGAAACCCGAGGCGTGCCGCAGCAGTTTTAAAGTACCGCTTTGGGGTAGGAGCCCAGCACCTTGAGCGCTACGGCTTCCTGGTTGATCTTTTCCAGCACGTCCTTGATCAGCGGGTCGCGATGGTGGCCGACGAAGTCGATAAAGAACACATAGGTCCATTTACCCCTGCGCGACGGACGGGTTTCGATGCGCGTCAGGTCGATGCCGTTGTTGTGGAACGGCACCAGCAACTCATGCAGAGCACCCGGCTTGTTGCTCATGGAAATAATCACCGAGGTCTTGTCGTCACCGGTCGGCGGCACTTCCTGGCTACCAATGATTAAGAAGCGCGTGGAGTTGTCCGGACGGTCTTCGATCTTTTCCGCCAGCTTGGTCAGGCCATACAGGCTGGCCGCCATATCGCCGGCAATCGCCGCGCTGTTCCACTCGCTTTTCACCCGCTTGGCGGCATCGGCGTTGCTCGATACGGCTACACGCTCAACGTTGGG
>JAWWDH010000263.1:0-4926 GCA_033720015.1 Pseudomonas sp. | reverse complement strand
GAACCAGCTGGACAACGGGATCACCAGTTCGCGATCCAGGTAACTGAACGCCAGCATGATCGCCACCGCCAGCATCGAACCGGGCAAGGCGTAGCCGAGGTTGGCCAAACCGACGGTTGAGCGCATCAGCCGGGTCGGTGCCAAGCGACGGGCGAAGGCCAGCAGCAGCGCCACGCTGACGGTGATCAATGCCGCGAGTGCGCCTAGATAGAGGGTATGCAGGATCAACGCGCTGTAACGTTCATCCAGATCGAAACGCCCGCGCTGCCAGAACCACACCAGCAACTGCAGCACCGGAATAACGAAGCCGCAGGCGAACACCAAACCGCACCAGGCGCTGGCCGCAAAGGCCTTGCCACCGCGCAGGTGATACAGCGCCTTGCCGCGTGGCCGCTCATTCACCGGGCGTACCGCACCACGGGCGCGGCGCTCGCCATACAGCACCAGCATCACCGCCAGCAGCAGCAGGCTTGCCAGCTGGGTGGCGCTGGTCAGGCTGTAAAAGCCGTACCAGGTCTTGTAGATAGCGGTGGTAAAGGTGTCGAAGTTGAACACCGAGACCGCGCCGAAATCCGCCAGGGTTTCCATGATCGCCAGCGCCAGCCCCGCGCCAATCGCGGGGCGCGCCATCGGCAGAGCAACCCGCCAGAAGGCTCGCCAAGGGCTCAGCCCGAGCACCCGCGCAGCTTCCATCAGGCCCTTGCCCTGAGCCAGAAAGGCATTGCGCGCCAGCAGGTAAACATAGGGATAGAACACCAGCACCAAGACGATGATCACCCCGCCGGTGGAGCGCACCCGGGGGAAGCGCACGCCGCTACCGAACCACTCACGCAGCAGGCTTTGCAGCGGCCCGGAGAAATCCAGCAAGCCGACGAACACAAACGCCAATACATAAGCTGGAATGGCAAATGGCAGCATCAGCGCCCAATCCAGCCAGCGCCGCCCGGGAAACTCGCACAGGCTGGTGAGCCAAGCCAGGCTGACGCCCAGCAACGTCACCCCAACGGCAACGCCCATCACCAGCATCAGGGTATTGCCGAGCAAGCGCGGCAGCTGGGTTTGCCACAGGTGCGCCCAGATTTTCTGGTCAATTTCATGCCAGCTGAACAGCAGCACGCTCAATGGCAACAGCACCAGCAAGGCAACGGCAAAGGCGATGGGGTACCAGCGACGCTGGGCGGGATGGGCCACGCAAAATCCTCGAAACAGTTTGTTCGACAGCGAAAACACAACGCCCCGGGCTAAGCCGGGGCGTCGAGTATAACTGCAGACGTAGGGTGGATTGCGCGGCCTAGCTCCGTAGGATCGGTTGAGCGCAGCGCTGCCCATCAATCCGATTGCGCTGAGTATCGACGCGATGCGCCTCAACCCATCCTCCGCGTGGCAATCAGTTCCAGCCGGCGCGATCCATCAACATGATGGCTTCGGCCTGGCGCTTGCCGGCCACTTCAACCGGGATAGAGTCGGCCTTGAAGCTGCCCCAGGCCTGCACTTCCTTGGACGCCGGCACATTCGGGTTAGCCGGGAACTCCTGATTGAGACCGGCGAACAGCGCCTGAGCCTCTTCGGTGGTCATCCACTCCAGCAGCTTCTGCGCGGCGTCGGCATGCGGTGCATGCTTGGTCACGCCGGCACCGGCCAGATTGACGTGTACACCACGGTCATTCTGGTTAGGCCAGTACGGCTTCACTTTCAGGTCCGGCTGCTGCTGGTGCAGGCGGCCGTAGTAATAGGTGTTGGTAATGCCCACATCGCACTGACCGGCATCAATGGCCTGCAGCAACGCGGTGTCATCGGCGAAGACGTCAGTGGCGAGGTTGTTGACCCAGCCCTTGATGATTGCTTCGGTCTTGGCCGCGCCGTGGGTTTCGATCAGGGTGGCGGTCAGTGACTGGTTGTAGACCTTCTTGCTGGTGCGCAGGCACAGGCGGCCTTCCCAGTTTTTGTCAGCCAGGGCTTCGTAAGTCGACAGCTCGTTTGGCTGCACCCGTTCGGTGGAGTAGAAAATCGTCCGCGCACGCAGCGACAGGCCCGTCCAGCTATCGGTGCTGGAACGGTACTGCGCAGGGATGTTGGCATCGATCACCGCGGACTTCAGCGGCTTGAGCACGCCCTGCTGCTCGGCCTGCCAAAGATTGCCGGCATCCACAGTAATCAGCATGTCGGCTGGGGTATTAGCCCCTTCGGCCTGCAGGCGCGCCAGCAGCGGCGCTTCCTTATCAGTAATGAACTTCACCGCGACACCGGTCTTGGCGGTGTAGGCATCGAAAACCGGCTTGATCAGCTCGTCGATACGCGAGGAGTAAACCACCACTTCATCGGCGGCCTGCACGGTGCCGGCCAGCGCCGTGAGAGAGAGTGCGGCGAATAAACGCTTGCTTACCTGCATGGAGACTGCCTCTTGGTATAGACGAGTTAAGTTACCAAATAGTAGTGAATGGCATTTAGTTTCTCAACTCGTTATCCGCTTAAACCTGTAACAAGCGCCTTCATTTCCTCATCAGGCCACGCCTAGCGGGGGCCAGGCAGGCTCTCAGGCTACCGCCTGCTGTGCGGCCAATGCTTTGGCCTGCTCACGCAGGACAAATTTCTGCACCTTGCCGGTGCTGGTTTTCGGCAAATCACTGAACACCACACAACCTGGCACCTTGAAGCGCGCCAAACGCTGCTGACAAAAGCTGATCAGCTCCTCGGACGTCAGCTCGGCTCCCGGCTTGAGGGTGACGAAGGCGCAGGGTGTTTCGCCCCATTTGACGTGAGCCATGGCCACCACCGCCGCTTCAAGAATCAGCGGATGGCGGTACAACACATCTTCCACTTCGATGGAGGAAATGTTCTCGCCGCCGGAAATGATGATGTCCTTGGAGCGATCCTTGATCTCCACATAGCCATCGGCATGCCACACCGCCAGGTCGCCGGAGTGAAACCAGCCGCCGGCAAAGGCCTCGGCAGTGGCCGTGGGGTTCTTCAGGTAGCCCTTCATCACCACGTTACCGCGCATCATGATTTCACCGATGGTTTGGCCGTCTTTCGGCACCGGCTGCAAGGTGTCCGGGTCTGCCACCATCAGGCCGTCGAGCAAAGGTGCACGCACACCCTGGCGGGATTTCAGGCGGGCGCGCTGCTCCGGGGTTTCGCTGTCCCACTCGCTTTTCCATTCACAGGCCACGCTGGGGCCGTAGGTTTCGGTCAGGCCGTAAACGTGGGTGACGCGAAATTCCAGCGCCTCCATGGCCTCGATCACCGCCGCCGGTGGCGCCGCGCCGGCAGTCAGTACCTTGACCGGCTGGGTCTTCAGCGCTTTCAACTCATCACAGGCGTTGGCCAGCATGTTCAACACGATGGGCGCACCGCAGAAGTGATCGACGCCATGCTCGGCAATCGCCGGATAAATCGCCTCGGCGCGCACATGGCGCAGGCATACGTTAACCCCGACATAAGCGGCCAGCGCCCAAGGGAAACACCAGCCATTGCAGTGGAACATCGGCAGCGTCCACAGGTACACCGGGAAGCGGCTCATGTCCCAGCACATGGCATTGGACAGCGCATTCAGGTGTGCACCGCGGTGGTGATAGACCACGCCCTTGGGGTTGCCGGTGGTGCCGGAGGTGTAGTTGAGGGAGATCGCCTGCCACTCGTCTGCCGGCAACTGCCAGGCGTAATCGACGTCGCCTTCGGCCAGCAGCGCCTCGTAATCCAGTTGGCCGATCAGCAGGCCATCGGTGTATTCAGGATCATCAATGCCGATTACCAGGGGTGGCTGCGGCAAGTGCCCTACCACGCGCTGGGCCAACTCGCCGAATTCCTTATCCACCAGCAGCACCTTGGCCTCGCCGTGTTGCAGGATAAAAGCGATGGCTTCGGCATCCAGACGCGTGTTGATGGCATTCAGCACCGCGCCACACATCGGCACACCAAAGTGCGCCTCGAACATCGCCGGACCGTTAGGCGCGATCACTGCCACGGTATCGCCCAGGCTAATGCCGCGCTGGGCCAGGGCCGAGGCCAAACGAATACTCCGGCTGTAGGTTTCACCCCAGGTCTGACGCAGGCTGCCATTGATCAGCGCCAGGCGCTGCGGATAAACACTGGCGGCGCGCTCAAGAAAGCTCAATGGGCTGAGCGCCTGAAAATTCGCCGCATCGCGCGGCATGCCGTATTCGTAAGGATTGACGCTGTGCATTGTTATTCTCCAGCTGGACCTTGGGCTGCAGAAACCATAGCAGTGGTAGGGCTTTAGTGATGTTCTACCTTGGTCGAAACCGTGACTCACAGGTCAGCAACCACGTCAGCATAGGCATCTGCACAGCCATGCTGAGCGCCTGAACGAAGCGGAACACCCGCCGCAGGGCGCCCCAGCCACCAGGACAAGCTGCCATCGCTTCATCTGCGCTTGTCCGGCGTTATCTTTTCAAGGAGTTATCGAGTGACCTCACGCTTACCTGTGATCGTTGGTTTTGGTGGCTATAACGCAGCCGGGCGTAGCTCCTTCCACCATGGCTTCCGCCGCACGGTGCTGGAATCCATGGACACTCCAGCACGCCAGCAGACCCTCGCAGGCCTGGCGGTGATGATGAAACTGGTCAAGGTGGTTAATGGCGACTACCAGGACGAGCAGGGCAACAGCCTCAGCCTGGCCGACATCGACAGCCGCTTCGCCGAGCAGATCATCGCCTCGACGCTGGTGCGACGCATCGAGAAACAGCACCTCGACCCCGACGCCGCGCACTGGCAGAAGACCATCGACATCAGCGCCACTGCCGGCCAGCCGCTGAGCTTTATCACCCTGCGCAAACACCTGCCGGACCCACTACCGTCGGACTGGGCGGTGGACGAATTGAACGCCACCGAAGTGCTGGTCACCCTGCATGACAACTGCGAGTTCAAGGTCGACAGCTACCGCGCCCTGCCGGTGAAATCCGCCGG
>JAWWDH010000262.1:0-4942 GCA_033720015.1 Pseudomonas sp. | reverse complement strand
TCAACCGCTTTGGCCGTACCTATCAGGTCAACGTGCAGGCCGAGCAGCAGTTCCGCCTGGAGCCGGAGCAGATCGGCCAACTCAAGGTGCGCAACAACCGGGGCGAAATGGTGCCGCTGTCGGCCTTCCTCAAGGTCAGCCCGAGCTCCGGCCCGGACCGGGTGATGCACTACAACGGCTTCCTCACGGCTGAGATCAACGGTGCCGCAGCCCCCGGTTACAGTTCCGGTCAGGCTGAGGCGGCGATGGCCAACCTGCTCAAAGAAGAGTTGCCCAAGGGCATGAGTTTCGAGTGGACCGATCTGACCTACCAGCAGATCCTCGCCGGTAACAGCGCGATCTTCGTCTTCCCGCTCTGCGTGCTGCTGGCCTTCCTGGTGCTGGCCGCCCAGTATGAAAGCTGGAGCCTGCCGTTGGCGGTGATTCTGATCGTGCCGATGACGTTGCTGTCGGCCATTACCGGGGTGATTTTGACCGGTGGCGACAACAACATCTTTACCCAGATCGGCCTGATTGTACTGGTGGGACTGGCCTGTAAAAACGCCATCCTGATCGTCGAATTTGCCAAGGAGAAACAGGAAGAAGGCATGGACCGCGTCGCTGCGGTTCTGGAAGCCTGCCGCCTGCGCCTGCGGCCGATTCTGATGACCAGTTTCGCCTTTATCATGGGCGTGGTGCCCCTGGTGTTGTCCTCGGGCGCGGGCGCGGAAATGCGCCACGCCATGGGTGTGGCGGTATTCAGCGGGATGCTTGGGGTGACCTTCTTCGGCCTGCTGCTGACCCCGTTGTTCTATGTGCTGATTCGCGGTTTTGTAGAGAAGCGTGAGGCGCAAAAAGCGGCCAGCGCGCAGGAGGTACAGGGATGAAAGCCTTTGCCCCCGCTCTCCTCGCACTCGTTTTGTCCGCTTGCGCTGTTGGCCCAAACTATCAGGCTCCGCAGCCGGCAGCCGTCGCGCTGCACAGCGCACAAAGCAATAACTACGATCGCTCGCACTTTGAGGCCAGTTGGTGGCAGCAGTTCGATGACCCCATCCTCAATCAGTTGGTCGAGCAGTCGCTGCAGGAAAACCGCGAACTACGCGTGGCCTTTGCCCGCTTACGTGCGGCACAAGCTATTCGTGATGACCTCGGCAATGACCAGCTGCCGACTGTCACCAGCCGCACCAGTGGCGAATTCGGTAAAGCACAGCAACCTGGGGTTACCGAGCAACGCGTGCGCGGTGAGCGCTACGACCTAGGTCTGGATATGCTCTGGGAACTGGACCTGTTTGGCCGTATCCAGCGCCAATTGGAGGCGAGCGATGCCGAGCTGGAGGTGGCCGAAGCGGATTACCAGCAGCTACAAGTCAGCCTGATCGCCGAGCTGGTAAATGCTTATGGCAGCCTGCGTGGCGCGCAATTGCGCGAGCACATCGCCCGCGCCAACCTGAAAAACCAGCAGGCATCACGCGCGCTTACCGAGCAACTGCGTGAGGCCGGTATCGGCAGTCAGCTCGATGTGCTGCGTAGCGATGCCCGCCTGGCCGGTACTGAGGCCAGCGTGCCGCAATTGCAGGCGCAGCAGCAGCGTGCGCAGAACCGCATCGCCACCCTGCTCGGCCTGCGCCCAGAACAGCTGACGATTGATCTGTCACCACACACCCTGCCTGCGATTGCCAAAGCGCTACCCATTGGCGACCCCGGTGAGTTGTTGCGGCGACGCCCCGATATTCGCGCTGCCGAACGGCAACTGGCCGCCGCTACCGCGACTATCGGCGTGGCCACGGCCGATCTGTTCCCACGGGTGAGCCTGTCGGGCTTTCTGGGTTTTACCGCCGGGCGTGGTTCGCAGTTGGGTTCATCGGCGGCGCAAGCCTGGAGTATTGCACCGAGCATCAGTTGGGCCGCGTTTGACCTTGGCAGCGTGCGTGCTCGCCTGCGCGGGGCTGAAGCCAACGCCGATGGTGCGCTAGCCAACTATGAACAACAGGTGCTGTTGGCGCTGGAAGAGACGGCCAATGCCTTTAGTGATTACGGCAAACGTCAACAGCGCCTACTCGCCCTGCTGCGCCAATCCGATGCCAGTCGCGCAGCCGCCGAACAGGCGGCCGTGCGCTACCGCGAAGGTGAAGTGGATTTTCTGGTGCTGCTCGACGCCGAACGTGAACGGCTCAGCGCTGAAGATGCTCAGGCTCAAGCAGAGGTGGAGTTGTATCGCGCGATTGTCGCCATCTACAAGGCGCTCGGCGGTGGTTGGCAACCGGACGCCTAGCACCTAGCAAACGCTCCCAGGTTGGCCTGGCCAACCTTTTTCGCCCCACGGCAGTTGCTCCTTGCCGTGGGGTTTTTTTATTGGTGTTGAGCGGGGTTATATAAAACTAGTGCGAGAAACTGCACTGAATCACTGGGGATGCGCGGCCAGCCTTTTGCATTCGCCAGTTATATGCTCAGTGGTTTGTTGCTTTCTTCTTGGCACTTGGCAGCAGGTGCGAGAACACGGCGTGCAGGTCGTCAGATGCAGTGTCGCCATCCAGGTTGAGCTTGGCGTCAACGCTGTCCATGTGGCGCATCATCAGGTCCACTGCCACCTCGACGTTGCCGGCCTCAATGGCATCAATCACCTGGTCGTGCTCGGCATCGGAGCAATGCGCACGACTGTTGCTTTCATACAAGGCGATGATCAGCGAGGTTTGGGAAATCAGGCTGCGCAAAAAACCCAGCAGGGTCAGGTTGCCGGCAGCTTCTGCAAGCTTGAGGTGGAACTCGCCCGACAGGCGAATGCCCATGCCACGGTCGCCACGGGCAAAACAATCGCGCTCATCAATTACCATCTGCCGCAGCGCCGCGATTTGCTCAGGCTTGGCATTCTTGCAGGCCAGTTCGGTAATTGCGCGTTCGATCATCCGCCGTACATAAAAAATTTGCCGGGCTTCTTCCGCGCCTGGGCTGGCCACCACCGCACCACGGTTAGGACGCAGCAGCACCACGCCCTCATGAGCCAGACGCGATAAAGCACGGCGGATAATGGTGCGGCTTACGCCGAAAATTTCACCGAGCGCCTCTTCGCTGAGCTTGGTGCCAGGCGCCAAGCGCTGCTCAAGAATGGCATCGAATATGTGCGCATAAACGACATCGTCCTGAGTCCCGCTGCGAGTGGTCTTGCCTTCGCGCGTCTGCTTCTTAAGGGGCTGCAATTGTTCGTTCATTGTGGCTCGTGTGGTCGTGGTTCGACGGAGGCTCATGCAACTTTCCCTGCCTGGCGGCCACCTTTGGGCAAGCTGCAGTCAGGGAAAATCAGAAATAAATAGTCTTTTCATTGTACACAATGTGACCAATTCGTATACATCCACTAAAGCATACCCTGTGTATTAACGTGCACTTATACCTGCTTTTAGAGGTGTTTTTCTGGCGATAAACGCGCAATGGCAACGCATTTTTCCGTGACGGGGTTTCCACGTGTCGGGTTAATCGCTGCGCAGTGAAGTCGCAGTCCTGCTGCAACCCTCTTCGACATGAGCAAGTCAAATGCAAAACCCAGTATCGCGGGGCATAGGTCAGGGCGGCCGCTAGTCGCGCATCAGCACAACTCTCGGGTAAGCCGCGGCAATGGCTGGAAACAGTATTTGCTTTTTTTGTATACAACAGCATAATCAGCCTCAGCGTAATTCCTGACCGTTAGGTCAGCTAAGTGCGCCGAAATATCCAACACACCACCTACCTCAGAAAGCCCAACAGTGCACAGCACAGGCTTTGGGTGGCACACAACAAGAGATGAGGATTACCCCTGTGGAAAGCGCTAAACAAGAACAATCGGCGACACAGTTGCAAGGCCTGAGCAAACGGGGCCTGCTTGACCGCTTCTTCAAGCTGACCGAACACCGCACCAGCCTCAAAACCGAGGTGATTGCGGGCATAACCACGTTCTTCACCATGGTTTACATCATCTTCGTCAACCCCAGCATCATGGCAATAGCCGGTGTTGACCAGGGGGCTGCTTTTGTCGCGACCTGCGTTGGCGCGGCTCTGGGCTGCTTCCTCATGGGCCTCTATGCCAACTGGCCCGTGGGCCTGGCTCCAGGCATGGGCTTGAACGCGTTCTTTACCTTCACCGTGGTTGGCGACATGGGTTACAGCTGGGAAACCGCACTGGGTGCGGTATTCCTCTCCGGCATCCTGTTTATGATCATGAGTCTGTCGCGCATCCGCGAGTGGCTGCTCAATAGCATCCCCATGAGTCTGCGCTTTGCCATGGGCGCCGGGGTCGGTTTATTCCTCGGGCTGATCGGCCTGAAAACCGCCGGCATCGTCGTCGACAGCCAGGCTACCTTGCTGACCATGGGCAGCTTCGCCAACCCCAATGCGCTGCTGGCCGCCATCTGCTTCCTGCTCATCGCTGTGCTGAGCCACCGCAACGTGTTCGGCGCCATTCTGTTCAGCATGCTGGCCGTCACGGGTATCGGCATGGCCATGGGCATGGTTGAGTACACCGGCATGGTGTCGATGCCGCCAAGCCTGGCCCCGACCTTCCTGGCGATGGATATTGCCGGTGCGTTCCAGGTTTCGATGATCAGCGTGGTGCTGTCGTTCCTCTTTGTGAACATGTTCGACACCGCCGGCACCCTGATGGGCGTTGCTCACCGCGCCAACCTGGTGGATGAGGACGGCAAAATCCAGAACCTGTCGCAGGCGCTGAAAGCCGACAGTACTTCCAGCGTCATCGGCTCGCTGGTTGGTTGCCCGCCTGTTACCAGCTATGTGGAAAGTGCTGCCGGTGTAGCCGCGGGTGGTCGTACTGGGCTGACGGCGGTAACGGTTGGTGTATTGTTTCTGGCGGCGATGTTCTTCGCGCCGCTGGCAGGGATGATCCCGGCCTACGCCACCGCTGGTGCGCTGATTTATGTAGCCATGTTGATGATGAGCGGCATGGCGCACATCGACTGGAAAGACAACACCGACACCATCC
>JAWWDH010000261.1:0-4949 GCA_033720015.1 Pseudomonas sp. | reverse complement strand
GGTTCAGTCGTCTGGCTGAGCTCGAGGCGTTGTGCATGATTTATCGGCCGCGCTTTGTTGTGGTACCGGAAGTCTCTGCTGCTCGTGGTCTGCAGGACAATCTGCGTGCGGCCGGGCTGCCAACTGAGGTGCTGCATGGTCCGCAAGGCTTGTGTCAGGTAGCGGCGCATCCTGAGGTCGATACGGTGATGGCGGCTATCGTTGGTGCTGCCGGCTTGCCGCCGACCCTGGCGGCGGTCGAGGCCGGCAAGAAAGTGCTGCTGGCCAATAAAGAAGCCCTGGTGATGTCGGGCGCGCTGTTTATGCAGGCGGTCAAGCGCAGCGGTGCAGTGTTGTTGCCGATCGACAGTGAGCACAATGCGATTTTCCAGTGCTTGCCGAGTGACTACGCGCGCGGCCTGCAGTCGGTTGGCGTGCGCCGTATTCTGTTGACCGCTTCGGGCGGGCCATTCCGTGAAATGCCGCTAGAGCAACTGCATGCAGTCACGCCTGAGCAGGCCTGTGCGCACCCTAACTGGTCGATGGGCCGCAAGATTTCGGTCGACTCGGCAAGCATGATGAACAAAGGCCTGGAGCTGATCGAAGCCTGTTGGTTGTTTGACACGACGCCTGCGCAGATTGAAGTGGTGGTGCATCCGCAGAGCGTGATCCACTCTCTGGTGGATTACGTTGACGGCTCGGTGTTGGCCCAGTTGGGCAATCCAGACATGCGTACGCCAATCACTCATGCCTTGGCTTGGCCGGAGCGTATTGATTCAGGTGTCGCGCCGCTGGATCTATTTGCCATCGCCCGGCTGGACTTCCAGGCGCCGGATGAGCAGCGCTTTCCCTGCTTGCGTTTGGCGCGCGAGGCGGCGCAAGCCGGAGGGACTGCGCCGGCCATGCTCAACGCGGCCAACGAAGTGGCGGTTACCGCTTTCCTTGAGCGGCGCATCCGCTTTCCGGAGATCGCGCGTATGATCGAAGACGTCCTGCACGCTGAGCCCGCCCTGGCGGTTGAGAGTCTGGATGCTGTGCTGGCTGCTGATAGTCGGGCACGTAATCTGGCTGAGCAATGGCTGAGTCGGCGCTAATCGCTGACGCGGAGAAGTTTGATGAGTGCGCTTTATATGTTGGTCGGCACCCTGGTTGCACTCGGCGTGCTGGTAACTATTCATGAGTATGGCCATTTCTGGGTCGCCCGTCGCTGCGGTGTAAAGGTGCTGCGGTTTTCCGTGGGCTTCGGCAGCCCTTTGCTGCGCTGGCATGACCGCCAGGGCACCGAGTTTGTAGTGGCCGCCATCCCGCTGGGCGGCTACGTGAAAATGCTCGATGAGCGCGAAGGCGATGTGCCGCCGGAGTTGCTTGATCAGTCGTTCAATCGCAAGTCGGTACGGCAGCGTATTGCCATCGTGGCAGCCGGCCCTGCAGCCAATTTCTTACTTGCCTTGCTGTTCTTCTGGGTCGTGGCGATGCTCGGCAGCCAGCAAGTACGTCCGGTTATCGGTGCGGTCGAGGCGGGTAGCCTGGCTGATGTCGCTGGATTGCAGGCTGGACAGGAAATCGTCGAGATTGATGGTCAGGCAACCCTCGGTTGGGCGGCGGTCAATCTACAGCTGGTGAGTCGTCTGGGTGAAAGTGGTCGCCTGGACTTGGCCGTGCGCGAGCAAGGTTCTTCGGTCGACAGCCCTCGGCAGATCGTGCTGGATAACTGGTTGCGCGGCACCGATGAGCCCGACCCCATTGCTTCATTAGGTATTCGTCCGTGGCGTCCGGTGCTGCAGCCGGTGCTGGCGCAGCTTGACCCCGAAGGCCCAGCCTTTGCTGCGGGGTTGCAGGTCGGTGATCGCCTGCTGGCGCTCGACGGTCAGTCGCTGGCCGATTGGCAGCAGTTGGTGGATCAGGTCCGTGGTTTGCCGGGTAAAAAAGTCACCCTGTTGGTTGAGCGTCAAGGCCAGCAGTTGGATGTGCCGTTAACCTTGGCTGCGCGTGGCGAAGGCAAAGTGCTCAGCGGTTACCTGGGTGCGGGCGTCGCGGGTGGGCAATGGCCGCCTGAGATGTTGCGCGAAGTCAGCTACGGCCCTCTGGAGGCCATCGCTGTAGGTGCCAAAAATACCTGGACAATGAGCGTTCTGACCCTTAATTCCCTGAAGAAAATGCTGTTTGGCGAGCTCTCGGTAAAAAACTTGAGCGGGCCGATAACCATTGCTAAAGTGGCGGGCGCTTCTGCTGAGTCGGGTTTGAGTGATTTTCTTAAATTCCTCGCCTACCTGAGCATTAGCCTGGGGGTTCTTAATTTGCTGCCTATCCCCGTGCTGGATGGGGGGCATCTGCTGTTTTATCTAGTCGAGTGGGTGCGTGGTCGTCCACTGTCGGACCGGGTACAGGGTTGGGGGATGCAGATCGGCATCAGTCTAATAGTCGGGGTTATGTTGCTGGCCCTGATAAATGACCTGGGTCGCCTGTAATCGCTGCTGAATTACGCTCTTCGCATGTACAAAAAGTGTCGCCTTAAGCGGCAGATTTTTTATTGTCAGTTGAAATAAGAAAGGACTTCATGAAACGTCTGCTGCTACCTGCGGTGCTTGCCGCACTGATGATCACCGAAGTTCACGCCGAGTCCTTCACCATCTCCGATATTCGGGTCACCGGTCTGCAGCGCGTTTCTGCTGGCAGCGTATTCGGTGCCTTGCCCCTCAATGTGGGCGCGCAAGCGGATGAGCGCGCATTGGTCGAGGCCACTCGCGAACTGTTCAAGACCGGTTTTTTCCAGGATATCCAGCTCGGTCGCGATGGCGACGTACTGGTTATTACCGTTGTTGAACGCCCGTCGATTTCCGGCATCGAAATCGAAGGTAACAAGGCCATCAGCAGTGAAGACTTGCTCAAGGGCTTGAATCAATCCGGTCTGGCCGAAGGTGAGATTTTCCAGCGGGCAACTCTGGAGGGCGTGCGCAACGAATTGCAGCGCCAATACGTTGCTCAGGGCCGTTACTCAGCCGAGATCGAAGCCGAAGTGATTCCGCAGCCGCGCAACCGCGTGGCCCTGAAGATCAATATCAACGAAGGTTCGGTTGCCGCGATTCAGCATATCAACGTGGTGGGTAACTCGGTTTTTTCCGACGAAGACCTGATCGACCTGTTCGAGCTGAAGACCACCAACTGGCTGTCTTTCTTCAAGAATGATGACAAGTACGCCCGTGAGAAACTCTCCGGCGACTTAGAACGCCTGCGTTCCTATTACCTGGATCGTGGCTATATCAACATGGATATCAGCTCTACGCAGGTGTCCATTACCCCAGACAAGAAGCACGTCTACGTCACCGTCAACGTGGATGAAGGCGAGAAATTCACCGTGCGTGAGGTCAAGCTCAGCGGTGAGTTGAAGGTGCCGGAAGAAGAAGTGCGCGCCTTGCTGCTGGTCCAAGAGGGCCAGGTGTTCTCGCGTAAAGTGATGACCACTACGTCCGAGTTGATCACCCGTCGCCTGGGTAACGAAGGCTATACCTTCGCCAACGTCAATGGCGTACCGGAAGCCCATGACGATGGCACCGTGTCCATCACCTTTGTGGTAGACCCGGGCAAGCGCGCTTATGTAAACCGGATCAACTTCCGTGGTAACACCAAGACAGAAGATGATGTTCTGCGCCGTGAAATGCGGCAGATGGAAGGGGGCTGGGCTTCGACTTACCTGATTGATCAGTCCAAGACCCGTCTGGAGCGGCTGGGCTACTTCAAGGAAGTCAACGTCGAAACTCCGCAAGTGCCGGGCACCGATGATCAGGTTGACGTCAACTACAGCGTTGAAGAGCAGGCTTCTGGTTCGATTACCGCCAGCGTCGGCTTTGCCCAGAACGCCGGTTTGATTCTGGGTGGCTCGATTACTCAGAACAACTTCCTCGGTACCGGTAACAAGGTCAGCGTGGGTTTGACCCGCAGCGAATACCAGAGCAGCTACAACTTCGGTTTCGTTGACCCGTACTGGACGCCGGATGGCGTCAGCCTGGGCTACAACGCCTTCTTCCGTGAGACGGATTACGATGAGCTGAACACCGATGTGTCCAGCTACTCGGTGGACAGCTATGGCGCGGGCGTCAGCATTGGTTATCCGATCAGTGATACCTCGCGTCTGACCTATGGCCTGACCATCCAGAACGACAGTATCGGTACCGGAATTTATACCGTCGATGAGATCTTCGACTTTATCGAAGCTGAAGGTGACAGCTACATGAACCTCAAAGCCTCGGTCGGTTGGTCAGAATCGACCCTTAACCGTGGCGTGCTGGCGAACCGTGGGCACTCACAAAGTCTGGTATTTGAGACCACGGTGCCTGGCAGTGACTTGTCGTTCTTTAAGGTGGATTACCGCGGTCAGATCTTCAAACCGCTGACTGATACCTACACCCTGCGCCTGCACAGCCAGTTGGGTTATGGCGAAAGCTATGGTTCTACCAGTGAGCTGCCGTTTTATGAAAATTACTACGCCGGTGGTTTCAATTCTGTACGTGGCTTTAAAGACAGCAGTTTGGGGCCGCGGAGTACACCAAGCGTGGCGCGTATTAATGGTGTTCCAAACTTCACTGAAGGTGCCGGGCCAGGTGACGATGGGCGTTATACCGACGACCAAGACCCAGTGCCATTTGGCGGCAACGTGCTCATTCAGGGTGGTGTAGAACTGCTGTTCCCGATGCCGTTCGTGAAAGATCAGCGCTCCCTGCGTACCGCACTGTTCTGGGATGTGGGTAATGTCTTCGACACCAACTGCGGTCAAACCCAAGCCAGCTGCAACAATATAGATCCGGGCCAGTTGGCCAGTTCGGTGGGTGTTGGTCTGACTTGGATCACCGCGCTGGGGCCGTTGAGCTTTAGTTTGGCCATGCCAATCATCAAGCCGGATGAAGCCGATACGCAGATTTTCCAGTTCTCTCTCGGTCAGACGTTCTAAGCGTCGGATTATTGAATATCAACAG
>JAWWDH010000260.1:0-5002 GCA_033720015.1 Pseudomonas sp. | reverse complement strand
GGCAGCGCCTGAACCACACGCAGCCCGTCGAGACGCAAACGCTGAATCGCCTGCCACAAAAACACATCATGGTTGTCTGGCGCCCAGACACCGGCCGGCACATCACCCAACTGCATCCGCCCCAGGCTGACCAGGGTTTTCAGGTCGGTGGAGAAGCCTGTCGCCGGACGTGCGCGACCAAAGTCAGCGCCAATGTCGTCGTAACGACCACCCTGGGCGATCGCATAACCAACACCCGGGACAAACGCGGCGAACACCACACCAGTGTGGTAGTGATAGCCGCGCAGCTCGCCAAGATCAAAGTACAGCGGCAGCTCGGGGTAGCGCAGGCTCAATGCATCGGCGATCGCCATCAGGTCATCCAGCGCCGCATGCACATCGTCCGGCGCATCGACCAGACATGCCTGGGCCAGATCCAGCACCTCACGCCCACCACACAGCTCGCTGAGCGCACGCAGCATTTTGCGCAGGTCATCCGGCAGCGCCTCGGTCAGCTCGGCGACCTCATCCATTGCCTTACGCTGCAGCGCATCGAACAACTGCTGCTCGACCGCACCAGATAGTTCGGCGGCGCGGGCCAAGCCACGATAGATGCCGACATGACCAAGGTCCATGTGCACATCTGGCACCGCCGCCAGCTCAAGGGTATTGACCAGCAGACTGATCACTTCCACATCACTGGCCGGGCTAGCGTCGCCATACAACTCCGCACCCAACTGGATCGGGCTGCGCGAAGTGGTCAGCGCACGCGGCTGAGCGTGCACCACGCTGCCGGCATAACACAGACGGCTAGGCCCTTCCCGGCGCAAGGTATGCGCATCAATGCGCGCCACTTGCGGCGTGATGTCCGCCCTAAAGCCCATCTGCCGACCGGACAGCGGGTCGGTCACTTTAAAGGTACGCAGATCCAGATCCTGACCTGCTCCAGTGAGCAGCGACTCAAGATATTCGATGTGCGGTGTTACCACGAATTCATAGCCCCAGCGCTGGAACAGGTCCAGCACCTGACGGCGCGCCACTTCAATACGCCCCGCGTACGGCGGCAGTACTTCTTCGATGCCATCTGGTAGCAGCCAGCGGTCTACCGTTGCCATTTCGCCATTCCCCTCTTGGATCGGGCAGCACAAGCGTTCAGTGAAGCCAGTAAAGGACGGTTGCTCCCAGCAGCATGCTGGCCAACCCGATCAGACCCAGCTGTCGATCAAACAACTGTATCGATTGTAAAAGCGCGTCACGCCAACGGCGCAGACACAGGAAGAGCAGGACGCCCTCGAGCATCAGCACAAGACATAATGCGATGGCCAAGCCCTGCCACATGCTTCCCACAGACGCAAAAAAGCCGGGATTTCCCCGGCTGCCGCATCATACCACGTTTTCCATAAGGATCACCCCGACGGCTACCCGCCGGGGTGATGACTTAAGGCTTTGACTTCTCGAGGTAACGGAAGAAGTCGCTACTCGGATCCAGCACCAGCACATCGCGCTTATCGGCGAAACTCTCGCGATACGCTCTCAGGCTGCGATAGAACGAGTAGAACTCCTGATCCATGCCATAGGCCTTGGAATAAATTGCAGCAGCCTGGGCATCACCCTCACCGCGCAATTCTTCAGCCTGACGGTAGGCGTCAGCCAGCAACACGCGACGCTGACGATCGGCATCAGCGCGGATACCCTCGGCAAGCTCGCGCCCTTTGGCACGATGCTCACGCGCCTCACGCTCACGCTCAGAGCCCATCCGATCAAACACGCTGCGGTTAACTTCCTTCGGCAGGTCGATGGCCTTGACGCGCACATCTACCACTTCGATACCCAGCTCTTTCTGCGCAGCCCGATTCAAGGAGGCCGTCACGTCAGCCATCAAGGCATCACGCTCACCCGACACCGACTCATGCAACGTGCGCTTACCGAACTGGTCACGCAGCGAAGCCTCAAGACGACGCGCCAGACGCTCGTCGGCAATCTGCTTGATACCGGACGTAGCCGTGTAGTAACGCTCGGCATCCAGTACGCGCCACTTGGCGAAGGCATCGACCATCAATGCCTTCTTTTCCAATGTGAGGAAGCGCGAGCTGGTGGAATCCAGTGTCAGCAGGCGCGCGTCAAACTTACGCACCTGATTGACGTATGGAATCTTCACATGCAGCCCCGGCTGCACATCCGGCTGCACAATACGACCGAACTGCAACAGCACCGCCCGCTCAGTCTGCGCGACGATATAGAAGCTATTCCAGGCGACGATCGCCAGCACAACGCCAACAATAAGGGCGATCAGTGATTTATTGCTCATCAGCGACTCTCCCTTGTACGCAGCTCAACCTGACGCGGATCAACTACGCGCGACCCAGTATCCGTGGCGCTCGCAGCCCCAGAGATCGAGCTAGGCGCAGACGAGCCGCGACCATCGACCATCTTGTCTAGCGGCAGGTAAAGCAGGTTGTTCTGCCCCTTGTCGCCCGTTACCAACACCTTGCTGGTGTTGGTCATCAGCTCTTGCATGGTGTCCAGATACAGACGCTCACGCGTCACCTCTGGCGCCTTGCGGTACTCAGTCACCAGCGCGGTGAAACGATCCGCCTCACCCTGTGCGCGCGAGACAACTTCATCACGGTAACCACTGGCATCTTCAATCAGACGCTGGGCCTGACCGCGAGCCTCTGGCACTACGCCATTGGCATAGGTTTCTGCCTGGTTCTTCTCACGCTGCTCGTCTTCACGGGCACGGATTACGTCATCAAAAGCTTCCTGTACTTCACGCGGCGCGGCCGCGCTCTGCAAGTTGACCTGAGTGACCGCAATACCGGTGCGGTAATTGTCGAGGAAACGCTGCAAGCGCTCCTTGACCTCACTGGCCATCAACTCACGACCTTCGGTCAGTACCTGATCCATCTCGGTGGAGCCCACGACGTGGCGCACGGCACTATCAGTGGCATGCTGCAGGCTGATTTCCGGCTGATCTACGTTAAGCACGAAATCCTGCAAATTGCTGATTTTGTACTGCACGGTCAACGGCACTTCGATGATGTTCTCGTCCTCGGTCAACATCTGCCCCTGCTTGCTGTAAGCACGCTCACGGGTGACGTTTTCCTGAAACTTGCGATCAATCGGCGGGAAATAGATATTCAGGCCCGGACCGACTGTCTCGTAGTACTTGCCGAAGCGCAGCACCACAGCTTGCTCCTGCTCATCGACGACATAGATCGCACTGTACAGCCAGACCGCAGCAAGTAGCCCCAGGCCCACGAACAGCAAGCCGAAACCGCCGCCACTGCCTGAGCCAGCATCGCTGCCTCGTTTTTTGCCGCCACCAAACAGCCCATTCAGGCTCTCTTGTAGCTTGCGGAAGGCCTCATCGATATCTGGCGGCCCCTTGCGATCACCGTTCTTACGGCCACCCCATGGATCCTGATTATTCGAGTTGCCACCCGGCTCATTCCAAGCCATAGCGCTCTCCATCTGATAAAGCAAAGACGCACCCGCGGCGCGTCAGCCAATGCTACAGAATGCATGCATCCAGCGGCAAAGTCGCTGGTGCAGGCTTTATTGCAAAGTGTGTTGCTCAATAAATTCTTGCGGCTCGAGCCCAGCGCGACTAACCAGCCGGTTCAACTCGATACGCGGCAAACGCACCGCCAGCAGACTACTGCCATCCTCGCTGTACGACTCGCTCTGCACCACGCCCAAGGCAAAAAACTGCGCACGCAGACGAGCAAGCCGTTGCGGCATCTGCAATGTACCGACAAACAGGTCATCACCCAACAGTTCAGCGATGGCCTGTCGCAACAAGGGCAAACCACGCCCGTCACGCGCCGACAACCAAACCCGCTGCGGCTTACCATCGGCATCGCGCTGAATCTGCGGCTCCACGCCCTCAAGCAAGTCGAGTTTGTTGTAGACCTCAAGCATCGGCAGGTCCTGCGCGCCGATTTCACCCAGCACCGCCAGTACCTGCTCAATCTGCTGATCACGCTCTGGCTCATGAGAGTCAATCACATGCAGCAACAAATCTGAGTTGCTCGACTCCTCAAGCGTCGCACGAAACGCCTCAACCAGCTTGTGTGGCAAATGCCGGATAAAGCCCACGGTATCGGCGAGCACAATCGGCCCCAGATCATCGAGATCGAGGCGACGCAAGGTCGGGTCGAGGGTAGCGAATAACTGATCGGCCGCGTAAACGTCCGAGGAGGTCAACGCATTGAACAGCGTCGACTTACCCGCGTTGGTATACCCCACCAATGACACAGACGGGATATCCGCACGCTGGCGCCCGCGCCGCGCCTGATCGCGCTGGCTGCGCACCTTTTCGAGTTTCTGCTTGATCTGGCGAATCCGCACACGCAGCAGACGGCGGTCGGTTTCTAGCTGAGTTTCACCCGGGCCACGCAGGCCGATACCACCTTTTTGCCGCTCAAGGTGAGTCCAGCCGCGCACCAGCCGCGTACTCATGTGGTCAAGCTGTGCCAGCTCGACCTGCAATTTGCCTTCATGGGTACGCGCGCGCTGGGCGAAAATATCGAGAATCAGACCGGTACGGTCCAGCACCCGACACTCGAACGCACGCTCAAGGTTGCGTTCCTGGCTGGGCGTCAACACATGGTTGAAAATCACCAGATCAGCTTCACAGGCCTTGACCTGATCACGCAACTCTTGAACCTTGCCGCTGCCGATCAGGTACTTGGCCGTCAGCCGGTTACTCGGAATGCTGAAAAACGCGACAGTATCAGCGCCGGCAGAAAGCGCCAGCTCCTGAAACTCCTGCGGGTCTTCACGCGCCTCGGAGTTTTGGCCGTCCAGATGCACCAGGATAGCCCGATCCCCACCTTCATGACGCTCGAAGAACAATACAGCCTCCTAAATCAGGCGTTTCCAAGCTCAGCTTCAGCTTGCTCGGTTTCACTGGCGCTCGGCAGACGTACCGGACGACTCGGTACCACAGTGGAAATAGCGTGCTTATAAACCATCTGGCTGACAGTATTTTTCAGCAGAATCACGAACTGGTCGAAGG
>JAWWDH010000259.1:0-5081 GCA_033720015.1 Pseudomonas sp. | reverse complement strand
CCCTGCGAGCTTTACAGGCTCGGAAAGCGCTGGCGGATGCGCGCGATTAGAGTGTCCAGGCTGGCGCTTTCATGGGTGTTCACGCGCCCGCTGTGCAGCAGTTCGTCTGCACTGAGCGGTTCGCGACTGGTTTGTTGGGTGCGGACGACCTCCATGGTGGCGTCGGACGGGTCAGTGCCAGCTGCCTTGCGTTGCTCCAGCCAGCTGCTGATGATTTCGTCGGGGGCGCAACAGTCCAGAATCAGAAACGGCACACCGTAGGCTTCGGCAACTTGGCTGGCCGCTTCGCGTTGGGCCTGTTTCAGGTAGGTGGCGTCGATCACTACCGGGAAACCGGCACGCAGCGCAGCCTCGCTCAACTGGTGCAGGTGCTGGTAGGTCGCGCTACTGGCGTCCTCGGTGTAGATGCCGGCACTCAGCTTGCCGAGATCGGCGTCCTTCTGCTCGCCGAACAGGCGCTTACGCTCTATGTCCGAGCGTAGGCGAATGGCGCCGAGTGCTTCGACCAGGCGCATGGCGACATGACTTTTGCCAACGGCGGAAACACCGTGGGTAATCGCCAGAAACCTGGACGGGATGGCGCTGTAGCTTTCCGCCAGGTTGGCGTAGTTGCGGTATTGGCGCAGGGTTACGGCCTTCTGCACGGCATCGGTCTGATGGGCCAGGCTGAACAGCGCAACCTTGGCCCGCACCAACGCACGGTAGGCCTTGTAGAAATTCAGCAGTTCAAGGGCTGCATAGTCGCCCGTATGCTCCAGCCAGGCGTTGATGAAGCGCCAGGCATGCGCCTTGAGGCCGCGGTCTTCTAGGTCCATGGCCAGGAAGGCGGCGTCCAGGGCGATATCGATCAGGCGGAATGGTTCATTGAATTCGATGCAGTCAAACAGTACCACCTGATCGTCCAGCAAGGTGGCGTTGCCCAGGTGAATGTCACCGTGGCATTCGCGAATTGAACCGTTGCTTGCCCGCTTGGACAAAAGCGGCTCCAGGCGTGCGTAGCTGGCTTCGGTCCAGGCTTCCAGGGCCTCGAGCTGGCGTAGATCAGCCGCATCATTGAGCAGCGGGCGGATCTGTTCGAAGTTCTGGCGCATCGGCGCGACAATCGCCTCGGGCGCACACAGCGGGTGATTAACCGCTACGGCTGGGGTTACCGCATGGAAGGCGGCAATCTGTTTGGCCAAGCCGTCGATGTGTGCCTCACTCAGTTCGCCGCGCGCTTGCACGTCGCTAAGCAACTGACTTTGCGGGAATTGACGCATTTTCAGGGCGTATTCGATAGCTGGCCCGTTGCCGCCAATTTGCGGGGCATCGACGCTGCCGTTGATCGGCAACACTTCCAGATAAAGCCCTTGAGTCAGGCGCTGGTTAAGGCGCAGCTCTTCCTTGCAGAAATGCTCGCGGGCGCTCAACTCGGTGAAGTCGAGAAAGCCAAAGTTCACCGGTTTTTTGATTTTGTAAGCAAAGGGGCCGGTGAGAATTACCCAGGAAATATGGGTTTCGATGACCTGGAACTGCTCCACGGGGTGAGAGTAGAGGGCCGGGTTCTGCAGTGCGGCAATCAGAGCTTGGCTCACGGGCGATCCTTGGCATTTTACTAATAAGAGGCAGCCATTATGGCCGTTCAACGCTCGTCTGCAAACCGCTGCTATGGCCTGCTGGCAAGCGGGCAAAGTGCGTATAATGCCGCGCCATGACTCGTACCCGATCTTCCCGTCCCCGTTCTAAACGCCGTTCTGGCGGCATGCGCCCCTGGTTGGGCTGGGCTATTAAGCTCAGCCTGGTGGGTTTGGTGGTGCTGGCCGTGTTTGCGGTTTATCTCGATGCAGTGGTGCAGGAGAAGTTCTCCGGCAAGCGCTGGACTGTGCCCGCCAAGGTTTATGCCAGGCCCTTAGAACTGTTCGTTGGGCAGAAGCTAGCTAAAAATGACTTTCTCAAGGAGCTGGATGCCCTTGGGTATCGCCGTGAGACTGCGGTCAGTGGTCCTGGTGGCGTCTCGGTTGCGAGTAACAATATCGAGTTGTTTTCGCGCGGCTTTCAGTTTTACGAAAGCACTGAACCCTCGCAGCGCGTGCGCGTGCGCTTCTCTGGCGATTATGTCGCGGGCCTGACCCAGGCCGGCGGCGGCAATCTGGCGGTGGCGCGGCTTGAGCCACTGTTGATCGGCGGATTGTATCCGGCTCACCAGGAAGATCGTGTGCTGATCAAGATTGATCAGGTGCCGCCTTATCTGGTGGAAACCCTGGTGGCGATCGAAGATCGCGAGTTCTTCAATCACTTCGGCGTATCGCCCAAGGGCATTGCCCGCGCCATGTGGATCAACGCCACCGCCGGCCAGTTACGTCAGGGTGGCAGTACCCTGACTCAGCAGTTGGTGAAGAACTTTTACCTGACCAACGAGCGCAGCCTGTCGCGCAAGGCCACCGAAGCCATGATGGCGGTGCTGCTGGAGTTGCATTACGAGAAAAAGGACATTCTTGAGGCTTACCTCAATGAAGTGTTCCTTGGTCAGGACGGCCAGCGTGCGGTGCACGGCTTTGGCCTGGCCAGTCAGTATTTCTTCAGCCAGCCGCTGTCCGAGTTGAAGCTTGAGCAAGTGGCGCTGCTGGTGGGGATGGTCAAGGGGCCGACTTACTACAACCCGCGGCGTAACCCCGAGCGTGCGCTGGAGCGTCGTAACCTGGTACTCGATGTACTGGCTGAGCAGGGCGTGGTTAGCGTCGAAGAAGTAGCGGCGGCTAAACAGAAACCATTGGGTATAACCCGGCGCGGCACCCTGGCGGACAGTTCTTTCCCGGCCTTCCTCGATCTGGTCAAGCGCCAGCTGCGTGAGGATTACCAGGAGCAGGATCTGACCGAAGAGGGCTTGCGCATCTTCACCAGCTTCGACCCGATTATGCAGCTCAAGGCAGAAAGCGCATTGGCTGACACCTTGAAGCGCCTGTCTGGGCGCAAGGGTGTTGATCAAGTCGAGGCCGGGATGGTGGTCACCAGCCCGGAAAACGGTGAGGTGCAGGCCATTATTGGTAGCCGCCAGCCACGCTTTGCCGGGTTCAACCGGGCGCTGGATGCGGTGCGGCCGATTGGTTCGCTGATCAAACCGGCGATCTATCTGACAGCCTTGGAGCGTCCGAGTCAGTACACCTTGACCAGCTTGCTTGAGGATAAGGCGTTCTCCATCAAGGGCCAGGATGGCCAGGTCTGGAGTCCGCAAAACTACGACCGTAAAGCCCATGGCACGATTTACCTGTATCAAGGGTTGGTCAACTCCTACAACCTGTCGACCGCCAAGCTCGGTCTAGAACTCGGCGTGCCGGAGGTTCTGAAAACCATGGGCCGTTTGGGCGTCGAACAGAAGTGGCCCGCGTATCCGTCGATGTTACTGGGGGCCGGTGGCTTAAGCCCGCTGAGCGTGGCGAACATGTACCAGACGCTGGCCAACGGCGGTTTCAACACACCATTACGCGGCATTCGTAACGTCTTGACGGCCGAAGGAGAACCGCTCAAGCGCTACCCATTCCAGATTCAGCAGCGTTTTGACAGTGGTGCGATTTATCTGCTGCAGAACGCCATGCAGCGCACAATGTCTGAGGGTACTGGCCGCTCGGTCTACAACCAGCTACCGCGTTCCCTCGCATTAGCGGGCAAGCCCGGCACCAGCAACGACTCGCGCGACAGCTGGTTTGCCGGCTTTAGCCAGGATGTCCTGGCGGTGGTCTGGCTGGGGCGTGATGACAACGGCCCGACTCCGCTGACCGGTGCGACGGGGGCGCTGCAGGTGTGGGCAGACTTTATGCGCAAGGCTGATCCGCTACCGCTGGATATGCCGGTGCCGGATAATGTGGTGCACGCCTGGGTCGATGCCAATACGGGGCAGGGTACAGACCCGAGTTGTCCGAATGCGGTACAGATACCCTATATTCGCGGCAGTCAACCCGTCGCCGGACCGGCCTGTGGTATTCAGGCTCCGGTCAACGAGGTGATGGACTGGGTGCGTGGCTGGTTGGATTAAGTGAGAGGGTGTGACGTGAATAAGTGGTTGATTCCAGCTTTAACAGCTTCGCTGGTACTGAGCGGTTGTAGCAGTGTGCCGCGTGGCTCGATTCCAGTTGTCGACGGTGGTTCTTCGATCGGCAGCGCGCAATCAGGCACGCCCGGCGGTTACGGCAATCAGAGCGCACAGCCTCAGGCTCTGCCGGAAGACTCTGGGGTCGTGGTGATGGTGCCAGGTGGCGGCGGTAGCTCTATGCCGATTCAGTCGTTTCCGGCAGGTAACGCCCCGTTGGACACCGGTACTAACGCCCAGCCATGGAGTGCTACGCCACCGGTTACAGCGCAAGGTGGCTATGGCGCGCCGTCACCCGGCGGTATTCCAAGTGGCGGTCTGGCCATGGATGAGCAGTTGGATGGCCCGGTGCTGGCCTTGTTGACCACGGCTCAGCAGCAGCAGGGTGGTGGTGATTTGAATGGGGCCGCCTCCAGCCTTGAGCGCGCCCAGCGTATTGCGCCGCGTGAGCCGCAAGTGCTTTATCGTTTGGCTGAGGTCCGTATGGCGCAAGGGGATGCGGCGCAGGCCGAACAGTTCGCCCGTCGTGGCCTGAGTTATGCCAGTGGTCGCCCTGCCTTGCAGGCCAGTTTGTGGAACCTCATCGCCCAGGCCCGTGAGCGTCAAGGTGATGCAGCGGGTGCCGCCCAGGCCCGCGAGCAAGCGCGAGTAAATCTCTGATGGATGTGCGCACGCCTGCTGTGGCAGAGCAATTGCTGCTGATTGAACGTGAATTACGGCTGCAAGGCTGGTGGGGCGCGCAAGCGCCTGATGCTCAGGCTCTGTCCAGTGAACTGCCGTTTTGTGTCGACACGCTGGAGTTCGAGCAATGGCTGCAGTGGATTTTTTTACCGCGGATGAAGCAGCTGCTGGAGGCCGGAGCGGATCTGCCCAGTGTTTCGGGTATTCAGGCGATGGCTGAGCAGGTGTATGACGGACAGCCTGAGAAAGCCACGGCGTTGATCACGCGGCTGGGTGAGTTCGATCAGCTGATTGTTGGCGCGACCTGAGTCGCGCCAACCGGCTTACTTGCAGTTTT
>JAWWDH010000258.1:0-5087 GCA_033720015.1 Pseudomonas sp. | reverse complement strand
AGTACTGGCGAGCAATCAGCGACCCACGCGTGGTGCAGAGCTACAAGGTGACCATCAGTGGTGCGTTCTACGCCACCATCGCCACCGTGCTGATCGGCCTGCTGTTGGCGTGGATCATCACACGCTATGACTTCCCCGGGCGTCGCCTGGTGGATGCACTGATCGATCTGCCCTTCGCCCTGCCCACCTCGGTGGCTGGGCTGACGCTGGCCACCCTGCTCGCCCCCGGCGGTTGGTTGGGGCAATGGCTCGCGCCCATGGGCATCAAGCTGGCCTACGCCTATCCGGGCATCCTGATCGCCATGGTGTTTACCAGCCTGCCGTTTGTGGTGCGTACCGTGCAGCCGGTGCTGCAGGACCTTGGCCGCGATTACGAAGAAGCCGCCAGCACCTTGGGCGCCAATCGCCTGCAGACGTTCTTTTACGTGGTGCTGCCTACCCTGATCCCGGCGCTGGTCACCGGAGCCTCGCAATCCTTTATCCGCAGCCTCGGTGAGTTTGGTGCGGTGATCATGATTGCCGGCAACATCCCGTTCAAAACCGAAGTCTCTTCGCTGATGATTTTTGTGCGTCTGCAGGAGTTCAACTACCCCGCGGCTGCGGCAATTGCCTCAGTCATTCTGCTGGCCTCACTGGTGCTGCTGTTTACCCTGCAAGTGCTGCAAGGCCGCCTGTTCAAATGGCAACGGCAAGGCAAATGAAAAAACCTCAATACTGGCATCAATGGCTGTTGATCGGCCTCGGGCTGAGCCTGATCACCCTGATTCTCCTGGTGCCGCTGGCGCTGATTTTCAGTAAAGCCTTCTCCGGTGGCCTAGCCTTGCTGTGGGGCAACCTCGGCGAAGACTACATGCTCCACGCCATCGGCCTAACCCTGCTGGTGGCGGCGCTGACCGTACCGATTAACCTGTGTTTCGGCATTCTGCTGGCCTGGTGCGTGACCCATTACGATTTTCGCGGGCGCAAGCTGCTAACCACCCTGCTCGACATCCCCTACGCGGTGTCACCGGTGGTGGCTGGGCTCTGTTACCTGGTGGTGTATGGCCTGGAGCACGCGCTGGGGCGCTGGTTCTACGACAACGGCATGCAGCTGATGTTTGCCTGGCCGGGCATCGTCATGGTCACGGTGTTTGTCACTGCGCCGTATGTAGCGCGCATCTTGATTCCGGTGATGCAGTCCCAGGGCCAGGATGAAGAAACCGCCGCGTTGTGCCTAGGCGCCAACGGCTGGCAGATCTTCCGCCATATCACCCTGCCGAAAATCAAATGGGCGCTGCTGTACGGCGTGGTCATTACCAACGCCCGCGCGGTGGGCGAGTTCGGCGCGGTGTCGGTGGTGTCCGGCACCATCATCAACCAGACCCTGACGCTGCCGCTGCTGGTCGATCAGCTGAACAACGATTACAAGCCCGCGGCCGCCTTTACCGCAGCCGCGCTGCTGGCGTGCATGGCCCTGCTCACATTACTGCTGAAGACCTTTATGGAATGGCGTCAGCGCAGCTTGATGCAACGCGCTGACGCCACCTGAGGCTAACGTCAGTGGCTGGCTGAACTGAGTTGGTAACGCTTTAACTCAGCGTTAGTCAGCACGCGCATGCGCTGTGGCGGGGTGCTGTTCATCGCTTCAAGCAGATCGAGCGGCATCTGCATTTGCTTGAAATAAGCAATTTGACTGGCCTTGATTGCCCCCGCACCTGAGACGGAGTGCACCGAGTCACTGCCGGCATAATACGGACGATGAATACCGACATGGCCACGCACCGTTTTACGCTGCCCGGCAGCCAGCAGATAGACGCAACTGCCCTGGCACACGGCCGTGGATGGCACCAAGACATCAAACCCGGTTTCCCGGAACAAACGTCCCATCTTCATGGCCTCGACGACGCTACCGCCGATTGTGTCGAGCATTACGATCTTCTTCGCATACTTGCCTGGATTGCTTTTGATGCCTTTAAGCAGCGCTTCGTAGTCGCCCAGCACAATATCCTCGGAAACCTTGACCACAAGGATCCGCCCGAGCGCCTTATGCTGCCCGCTCTGCACCTCGACCTTGGCCAGCGCCATGCCTGAAAACAGCGCCGCCACACAGATAATCACAGCCTGAAACACACTAGGGCTCATAAACCGGGTAAATCCTTAAGCAAAACAGTCAACGGATGGCGGAAGATACCTGCTGCAGGCTTTTCGCGCATAATTTGCGGCGTTTTGCCTGACCTCGCCCCCATACAAGCGCAGTTGCACTACGGGCACCTCACCCTGCGCGCACTGAGCGACACCGCGCCCCCTATCAACTGAGAAACCTGTGGCCGTAATGTTTGAACTCCAGCAACTGAACCCTGAAACCTACCGCCAGCAAACCCGTCGCAGCACTCTGGTTATCGCGGTGATCTTCATCGCCCTGGCCATGCTGCTCTCGAGCACTGCCGTGATGCTATTCGGCAGCCCAGACGGCGACAACTTCCGCTGGAACCTCGGCGGTGTTATCGCCGCACTCGCGCTCACCATCGCCGTGGTTCGACGGCTGTTGTTGCCACAGCCTTTTATGGCGGCAGCCGTCTACGGCTGGCGACTCAAGCGCAACCTGATGCGTATTACCAATCTGATGCACCACGTCAAAGCTGGCGTCGCCGCCCGCGATCTTACAGCGATGCAACTGCTGCGTTTTTACCACCTGGGCCTGACGCAAATGCACCAACTGGATGGCAACACCAGCGCCCTCAGTGAAGCGGTGACGGAAATCAACCAGCACAAGGAACGCATGCAAAGCCTGGGCATGGACACCGAGCAAACGCAGCTGAATCCCGATTGGCTGAAAGCCGTTAAAGCCATCAGCGTATTGCCTCAGTAAGCCCCTAAAGGATGCTCGCGGTGACACGCCCATAAAAGCCGAGCGAAGGCTGACGGGCGGACATAAAAAAACCGATGCCAGTGCCCTGGCATCGGTTTTTTTCAAGAAGACCTTAACGACTCAAGTGACGAGCATACCCCAAAGTGCGGCAATTGTGCGCGCCGGAGTCCGGCATCAGCTCAGGCGCGAGGTCGACTTGCGGATGATCTTGATCGAGTGCTTGAGCGTCGGCTTACGCGTCACGCTGATGGCTTTACGGGAAACCGTATCGATAGTGATGTTCCAGAAACCGCTGCTAGGTACGGTGATCTTCGCCGGAAAGCTGTCGAACGCGCCGCCGTGATAGGTGTGCCGGCCGCCATTCTTAAAGCTGCGGAAGTTGGCATCACTCATCAAGCGAATATTGCAGGTTTGCGAGCACTCGATCACGACTACGTCGTCTTCGTTGAGGTGTTCGCGCTGGTGTATAAATTTCATCTACCGCTCCGCACAGCTGGGTCAGGCTTATCAGGCCGCTAGTATGAGTGTCAGGCACGGGTTGAGCAAAGCCTAAGCCGTTTTGTCTGCGCGCAACGCTTGTCTGGCTCAACGCATACCACCGCCGCCTGCCCGGTGATAGCATGCGCGCCCCATGAATATCGACGAATTCCACCAGCGCCTCACCGACCTCGGTGCCAAGCCCATGCACATTGGCCGGATCACCCGCGCCTGGCTGGGCGGCAAGCCGCTGGACACTGGCACGCGCAACCAGAAGACCGAGAACTTCCTGCCACTGGCGGTGCGTAACGCCCTGCCTGAGTTGAGCGACCAGCTGGACGCACTGGCCCGCTTAAGCTCCGAACATCCGGCCAGCGATGGTTCGGCACGCCTGCTGGTGGAGCTGGCCGACAAGCAAATGGTGGAAAGCGTGCTGCTGCCACGCGATGGCCTCTGCGTGTCCAGCCAGGTCGGCTGCGCGGTGGGCTGCGTGTTCTGCATGACCGGCAAAAGCGGCCTGTTGCGCCAGCTGAACACCAGCGAAATTCTCGCCCAGGTGGCCTTGGCCCGGCGCTTTCGTGCGGTGAAGAAAGTGGTGTTTATGGGCATGGGCGAGCCTGCGCACAACCTGGATAACGTGCTGGAGGCGATCAACCTGCTCGGCAGCGAAGGCGGTATCGGCCAGCGCAATCTGGTGCTCTCCACCGTTGGCGACCCTCGGGTGTTCGAGCGCCTGCCGCAGCAGCCGGTCAAACCGGCCCTGGCGCTATCGCTGCACAGCACAGATGCCGAACTGCGCCAGCAATTGCTGCCACGCGCGCCGCGCATCGACCCTGAAGAATTGGTTGAGCTGGGCGAAACCTACGCACGGCAGATCGATTACCCGATTCAGTACCAGTGGACGTTGCTCAAGGGCATCAACGACAGCCAGGAAGAGATGGACGGCATCCTGCGCCTGCTCAAGGGCAAGTTCGCGATCATGAACCTGATTCCCTACAACAGCCTGCAAGATGATGAGTTTCAGCGCCCTGATGGCGACCGCATCGTGCAGATCGTGCGTTACCTGCACAGCCGCGGTGTACTGACCAAGGTACGCAACTCGGCCGGCCAGGATATTGATGGCGGTTGCGGACAACTGCGCGCGCGGGCGACCGCAGTGCTGGAACGTCGCAAAAGCCGTGCATAGGTGATGGCTGCACTGCTGGCGAACACTCACATCAGTAAATATCCGAACCCATAAAAATGCCCGCAGGGCGCGGGCATTTTTGTTTAGCCTTCTACTTAGTAGTAGGCATTTTCCTTGATGCTGTGGTCGGTCACGTCGCGCACCCCTTTGAGCTCGGGAATGCGCTCCAGCAAGGTTTTCTCGATGCCTTCCTTGAGCGTCAGATCAACCTGACCGCAACCCTGGCAACCACCACCAAACTTCAACACCGCGATGCCGTCGTCGACTACGTCGATCAAGCTGACTTCGCCACCATGGCTGGCCAGACCGGGGTTGATTTCGGTCTGCAGGTAGTAGCTGATGCGCTCGTTGATCGGGCTGTCTTCATTGACCATCGGTACCTTGGCGTTCGGCGCCTTGATGGTCAGCTGGCCGCCCATACGGTCGGTGGCGTAATCGACCACTGCATCGTCAAGAAACGGCTCGCTGACCGCATCGATCCACGCAGTAAAGGTGGCCAGCCCCAGGGCCGTATCTTCAGCTTTTTGCTCGCCTGGCTTGCAATAAGCAATGCAGGTTTCGGCGTACTGGGTGCCT
>JAWWDH010000257.1:0-5096 GCA_033720015.1 Pseudomonas sp. | reverse complement strand
GGCATTCCGCTGCTGCTGATTTTGCTCGACGAGTCGGAAAACGCCTTCGCCGATATCCACTCTGCGGCGGTGTCTGCGGGCATCGTGCTGCCGCTGCGGGTTGAGCAGTTGGCCCTGGCGATTGGTGTGCTGTGCACCCTGATTGCCGGGCTGGCGCCGCTGGCCGAGTACCAGAACTTCCTGTTGTTGATCGGCTCGGTGTTTGCGCCGCTGTTTGGCGTGGTGCTGGTTGATCACTTTATTCTGCGCAGTCGGCGTGCCGAACTGGCGCCTGCCTGCGCCTGGCGTGGCGATACCTTGCTGGCGTGGGGCTGTGGCGCGGTGATGTATCACCTGCTCAGCCATTACGCGCCCGAAATCGGCGCCACCCTGCCAGCGTTCCTGTTGGCGGCGGTGCTGCAGTTGCTGCTGGGCGGCCTGAGCCGCAAGCGCCTGGCTGCAATCAGCTGAGCGGTGCTTCTTGGCAGCGGCAACAGTGCGGCATGGCTGCGCCGCTGTTTGCCTGGCAGGCGCAATGGCTGCTTGCCAGACGCCTAGAAACAGCGTGTAAGCTGTGCTGAATACGCAGGCTGGCAACGCCGTCGCTGGTCGCGTCAGTCAGGTTTGGAGTCCGCGATGAATGCACAAAATGATGTTCAAGTGATCGAGCGCGAAGCCTGTTTCAGTGGCTTCTATAAGCTCGATCGTCTGCGTTTGCGCCATCGCCAGTTTGCCGGGGACATGGGCCAAGAGCTGAGTCGTGAATTATTCGTGCGCCCCGATGCGGTGTGTGTACTGCCCTACGACCCACAGCGCGATTGCGTGGTGTTGATCGAGCAGTTTCGCGTCGGCGCGCTGGATAAAAGTACCAATCCCTGGCTGCTGGAATTGGTGGCCGGGTTGATCGACAAGGACGAGGTGCCGGAAGAAGTGGCGCGCCGCGAGGCGCTGGAAGAGGCCAATCTGGCGCTGAGTTCGTTGTGGCCGATCACTCAGTACTACCCGTCACCTGGCGGCTCGGATGAGCGCGTGCATCTGTTCGTCGGTCGCTGTGACAGCGAGGGGGCTGGCGGTGTGTATGGCCTGGCGGAAGAAGGCGAGGACATTCGCGTGCATGTCTGGCCGCTGGAAGATGCCCTGGATGCGGTCAAGGACGGGCGTATCGACAATGCCGCGAGCATCATTGCGCTGCAGTGGTTGGCGCTGAACCGGGTTGAAGTCAGGGGGCTGTGGTCGTGAACTTGCTTCGCGAGCGCTATCGGGTCGACCTGGTCGAGCTGCAAGCGGCTTGCGAGGCCAACTATGCGCGCCTGATGCAGCTGTTGCCGGCTATGCGTGAAGGCGGTGAGGCGCGGCGTGTCGCCTTGAGCCAAGGCGAGCAGCAGTTCGGCGTGCTGACGCTGGCTGTGCTGGAGACGTGCCCCTACACCTCGACCCTCTCCGTGCGCCAAGAGCCCAACCTGGACTGGTTGCCGCTGCCGCAGCTGGAAGTGCGGGTGTATCACGATGCGCGCATGGCTGAGGTGGTGGGGGCGCAAAGCGCGCGGCGCTTCCATGGCCGTTACCCCTATCCGAATGCTGCGATGCACCAGCCGGATGAAAAGACCCAGCTCAACCTGTTTCTCGGGGAGTGGTTAAGTCATTGCCTGGCGTGCGGCCATGAATTGGCGCCGGTGCGCTAGTGCGTGCGCGATTGGCCGGTAAGCTGTTGCAAAGCCTGGATTTACCGCTGGCGTTCTGTGACCTATTCCCCGTTCGTGGCTTTACCCTCGACCGGGCTGCCAGCATAATTCATGCATTCCGCTCAAGGAGAAGGCCTTGCCGAGCGCACTGAGTAACACCACTGCTGTTGATCGCTCGGTACTGCTGGTGCAGCTGTCCGACAGTCATCTGTTTGCCGACGAGGCGGGCAAGCTATTGGGTATGGATACCCGGGACAGCTTGCAGCGGGTGATTGAGTGCGTGCTGCAAGAACAGCCGCAGATCGACCTGGTCCTGGCCAGTGGCGATGTCTCGCAGGATGGCAGTGTCGAGTCTTATCAGCGCTTCCGGGAAATGACCGCTGCCATTCCCGCGCCGGCGCGCTGGTTTCCCGGTAACCACGATGAAATTCCCGCCATGCAAGCCGCCTGTGTCGGCAGCGATTTGCTCGACCCGGTGGTTGATCTGGGTAGCTGGCGCGTGACCCTGCTCGACTCCTCCATTCCTGGTGCGGTGCCTGGTTATCTCGATGATCAGCAGTTGGCGCTGTTGGAGCGCGCGCTGAGCGAAGCGCCAGATTGCCATCACCTGATCTGTCTGCACCACCATCCAGTGGCCATCGGCTGCAAGTGGATGGAGCCCATTGGTTTGCGCAATCCCGATGCCCTGTTTGCCGTGCTGCAGCGCTTCAACAATGTGCGTGCAGTGCTGTGGGGGCATATCCATCAGGAGTTTGACCAGCCGCGTGGCGCGACTCGTCTGCTGGCGTCGCCGTCGACCTGCGTGCAGTTCGCCCCGGGGAGTGAGGAGTTTCAGGTCGATCAAAGTGCTCCCGGTTATCGCTGGCTGCGTCTGTTCGATGATGGTCGCCTGGAGACTGGCGTGTCGCGGGTTACCGGTATCACCTTCGAAATCGATTACACCATCAAAGGCTATTAAGGCGTCGCCCCACATGGCGGCTAAGCGGTTGCAGCCAGTCGCCGCTAACGGTTAGCCTCCCGCCCCATGACCACATCCATTGTTTATCTTCACGGACTTAACAGCTCGCCCGCATCGCTCAAGGCCAGCCTGTTGCGGCGGGCCATGCAGCAGCTTGGCCTGGCTGAGCAATTGCGCGTGCCGGCTCTGCACCATCATCCACGTGAGGCGATTGCCCAGATCGAAGCGCTGATTAGCGAGCTTGGTCGGCCCGTGCTGGTTGGCAGCTCGCTGGGCGGCTACTATGCGACCCATTTAGCTGAACGCCACGGGCTGCCTGCGCTGTTGATCAATCCCGCCGTGCGCCCACACCAGCGTTTCGCTGGCTACCTGGGCCCGCAGAAGAACTATTACAACGAGGAAACCTGGGAGCTGACCGCCGACCATGTGGCGGCGCTGGCCGAGCTGGACGTTGCGGTGCTGCAAGACCCGGCGCGTTCTCAGGTGTGGCTGCAGACGGCCGACGAAACCCTCGATTACCGTGATGCCCAGGCGTATTACCGGGCCAGCGCGCTGCGTATCCAGGCCGGTGGCGACCATGGTTTTCAGGGCTTTGCCGAACGCCTGCCGATGCTTTTCGCTTTCGCCGGTATTCCTCGCCATCTGTGGCAGGATATCGACTTTTCCGCTCTCAATTGACGAACAAGAGACCCCATGGCCCAGCAAGGTTCTAGCTCCTACAACGCCGATGCCATCGAAGTCCTATCCGGCCTCGACCCGGTGCGCAAGCGCCCGGGCATGTACACCGATACCAGCCGGCCCAACCACCTGGCCCAGGAAGTTATCGACAACAGCGTCGACGAAGCGCTGGCCGGGCATGCCAAGTCGATCCAGGTGATCCTGCATGAGGACAATTCGCTGGAAGTGCTCGACGATGGTCGCGGCATGCCGGTGGACATTCACCCGGAAGAGGGCGTGCCGGGGGTCGAGCTGATCCTTACCAAGCTGCACGCCGGCGGCAAGTTCAGCAACAAGAACTACCAGTTTTCCGGCGGCCTGCACGGTGTGGGTATCTCGGTGGTCAACGCGCTGTCGACCAGTGTGGTCGTCACGGTCAAGCGTGACGGCAACGAGTACCAGATGAGCTTTGCCGATGGTTACAAGTCCAGCGACCTGGCTGTGATTGGCTCGGTGGGCAAGCGCAACACCGGTACCAGTGTGCACTTCTGGCCCGATCCCAAGTATTTCGACGCCTTCAAATTTTCGGTCAGCCGCCTCAAGCATGTGCTCAAGGCCAAGGCTGTGTTGTGCCCGGGCCTGGCCGTCAGCTTTGAAGACAAGGCCAGCGGTGAGAAAGTCGAGTGGATGTATGAAGACGGGCTGCGCTCCTATCTGGTGGATGCGGTCAGTGAATTTGAACGCCTGCCCAATGAGCCCTTCTGCGGCAGCCTGGCGGGTAATAAAGAAGCCGTGGGCTGGGCGCTGCTGTGGCTGCCGGAAGGCGGCGATGCAGTGCAGGAAAGCTACGTCAACCTGATTCCTACGGCTCAGGGCGGCACTCACGTCAACGGCCTGCGTCAGGGCCTGCTGGATGCCATGCGCGAGTTCTGCGAGTTCCGCAGCTTGCTGCCGCGCGGGGTCAAGCTGGCCCCGGAAGATATCTGGGAGCGCATCGCCTTCGTCCTCTCGATGAAGATGCAGGATGCGCAGTTCTCCGGGCAGACCAAGGAGCGTCTATCGTCCCGTGAGGCGGCGGCTTTTGTCTCTGGCGTGGTCAAAGATGCCTTTAGCCTATGGCTTAACGCCCATCCGGAACTGGGGCAGCAGCTGGCTGAACTGGCAATCAGTAACGCCAACCGCCGCCTCAAAGCTGGCAAGAAGGTTGAGCGCAAGCGCATTACCCAGGGTCCGGCCTTGCCGGGCAAGCTGGCCGATTGCGCCGGGCAGGATCCGATGCGCTCCGAACTGTTTTTGGTGGAAGGTGATTCCGCCGGCGGTTCGGCCAAGCAGGCGCGCGACAAAGAATTCCAGGCGATCCTGCCGCTGCGCGGGAAGATTCTGAACACCTGGGAAGTCGACGGCAGCGAAGTGCTGGCCAGTCAGGAAGTGCATAACATCGCCGTGGCGGTGGGCCTCGATCCGGGTTCGAGTGACTTGAGCCAGTTGCGCTACGGCAAGATCTGCATCCTCGCCGACGCCGACTCCGACGGGCTGCACATCGCCACTTTGCTCTGCGCCTTGTTCGTCCAGCATTTCCGCCCGCTGGTGGATGCCGGGCATGTCTACGTGGCCATGCCGCCGCTGTACCGCATCGACCTGGGCAAAGAGATTTTCTATGCGCTGGATGAAGCCGAGCGCGACGGCATTCTCGACCGCCTGGTGGCGGAGAAGCGCCGGGGCAAGCCGCAAGTCACCCGCTTTAAAGGCCTTGGCGAGATGAACCCGCCGCAGCTGCGTGAAACCACCATGGACCCCAACACCCGGCGCCTGGTCCAGCT
>JAWWDH010000256.1:0-5117 GCA_033720015.1 Pseudomonas sp. | reverse complement strand
TCCCGGCGTGACCCTGATCGAGCTCAAGCACGCCTGCGCCCAATAAGGCGGGCAAGGAGATGTCTATGCGTTTTTCCAACCTGACTCAACGAATCGCCGGTGACGGCGCTGCCGCCTGGGACATCCACTACCGCGCACTGGCTCGCCAGGCGCGTGGTGAGGACGTGCTGCTGTTGTCGGTCGGTGACCCGGATTTCGACACCCCGCAGCCGGTGGTGCAGGCCGCCATCGACAGCCTGCTGGCCGGCAATACCCACTACAGCGAGGTCACCGGCAAGCGTGCACTGCGTGAAAGCATCGCCAAGCGCCATAGTCAGCGCAGCGATCAGGCGGTCGACGCCGACCAGGTGGTGGTGCTGGCCGGTGGCCAGTGCGCACTGTTTTCTGTAGCCCAGTGTGTGCTCGAAGCCGGCGATGAAGTAATAGTCGCCGAGCCGATGTACGTGACCTACGAGGCCGTGTTTGGTGCCTGTGGCGCTAAGGTCATTCCGCTGCCCGTGCGTGCGGAGAACGGCTTTCGCGTGCAGGCCGAGGACGTTGCGGCGGCCATCACCCCGCGCACCCGTGCGTTGGTGCTGAACAGCCCGCACAACCCGTCCGGGGCGAGCATACCGCGCGCCACCTGGGAGGCCTTGGCCGAGCTGTGCGTCAAGCATGATCTGTGGCTGATCTCCGATGAGGTCTACAGCGAGTTGCTCTACGAGGGCGAGCACGTCAGCCCCGGCAGCCTGCCGGGTATGGCCGAGCGCACTGCAACGATCAACAGCCTGTCTAAGTCCCACGCCATGACCGGCTGGCGGGTTGGTTGGGTGGTGGCGCCGCCAGCATTGGCTGAGCACCTTGGCAACCTGGCGCTGTGCATGCTGTATGGCTCGCCGGACTTTATTCAGGACGCCGCCTGCGTCGCCCTGGAGGCGCAAATGCCTGAGCTGGAAGCGATGCGTGAAGCCTATCGGCAGCGTCGCGATCTGGTTTGTGAATGCCTCGCCGGCAAACCCGGGCTGCGCGCCCTGAAACCTGACGGTGGCATGTTCGTCATGGTCGATATCCGCGCCACTGGTTTGTCTGCTCAGGAATTCGCCGACCGCCTGCTCGACCGTCATGGCGTTTCGGTGCTCGCCGGTGAAGCCTTCGGCCCTAGCGCCGCTGGGCATATCCGCCTGGGCCTGGTGCTCGGCAGTGCGGCGCTGCAAGACGCCTGTGGGCGCATTGCCCGTTGCGCTGGCGAACTGATCGAGCAACAGCTTGAGGAGCCGTGCCATGCATAAGCACACGCAGTTGTTTATCGATGGCGCCTGGGTCGCGCCTGCGGGTAATGGTTTGGCTGAAGTGCTCAACCCGGCGACCGAGCAGGTAGCCGGCCTGGTGCCGCTGGGCGATGAGCGTGATGTTGAGCGTGCGGTGCAGGCTGCGCGCCGAGCTTTCCCAGCCTGGGCGGCGACACCGTCCACGGTGCGTGCCGGTTATATCCAGGCCTTGGCCGATCAGCTCGAAGCCCGCGGCGATGAGATGGCGGCATTGATTACCAGCGAGTTGGGCATGCCGGTGCAATGGTGCCGGTCTATCCAGGTCGACGGCCCACTCGACGGCTTGCGCCACTACGTCGAGGTCGCGGCCCTGATGGATGAGGTGCGCGAGGTCGGCAACTCCCTGGTGATGCGCGAGCCAGTGGGTGTGTGCGCCTTTATCAACCCCTGGAACTACCCGCTGCATCAATTGATCGGCAAGCTCGCGCCGGCGCTGGCGGCTGGCTGCACCGTGGTGGTTAAACCGAGTCAGGAGACGCCGCTGCACGCCTTCCTGCTCGCGCAGATTATCCAGTCCATCGGCTTGCCGGCAGGGGTGTTTAACCTGGTCAGCGGCCCCGGCTCCAAGGTCGGTGAAGCATTGGCCAAGCATCCTGAAGTGGACATGGTGTCGTTCACCGGGTCCACCGGTGCGGGTGTACGCGTGGCCCAAGCCGCCGCGCCGTCGGTTAAGCGCGTGTGTCTGGAATTGGGTGGCAAGTCGCCGCTGCTGATCGCCGAGGACGCCGACCTGGCCGCCGCCGTGCGCCACGGTGTGCAGGACGTGATGATCAACTCCGGGCAGACCTGCACCGCGCTGACGCGCATGTTGCTGCCAGCCAGCCGCTACGCCGAGGCCCTGGAACTGGCCGTGGCCGAAACCGAGGCCTTGCGCCTGGGCGACCCGCTGGATCCACAGAGTTTCCTTGGGCCTATGTGCTCGGCCGGCCAGTTGCGCACGGTGCGCGACTACATCCGTATCGGCCAGGAAGAAGGTGCGCGGCTGCTCCATGGTGGCAGCGTCGTGCCGAGTGGCTTCGAACGCGGCTTTTATCAGCTACCGACTCTGTTCGCCGATGTCGACAACCGCATGCGCATCGCTCAGGAGGAAATCTTCGGGCCGGTGCTCTGCCTGATCCCCTATGCCGACGAAGCGCAAGCCGTGCAGCTGGCCAATGACTCACCGTTCGGCCTGTCCAGCGGCGTCTGGGCCGGTACGCCAGCGCGTGCCCTGGGTCTGGCGCGGCAGTTGCGTGCGGGCCAATGTTTCATCAACGGCGCAGCCTTCAACTACCACGCGCCCTTTGGCGGCTACAAACAGTCGGGTAATGGTCGCGAGTGGGGCGAAGAGGGGCTGGCCGAGTTCGTCGAGATCAAGGCCGTGCAGTGCTGAGAAGGGGTTAACAAAGCCTGGAATGCCGCATATCGCTGAGCTGCTTTAGCGCGGATGGCCAAGTGAAGCCGCGCTCGCTAGCGACTTCACTTGGCTTAAACCGCTTGAGCCCGACGAGTAAAGGTCAGTCTCTGGCCTCAAGGGGTGGGTCGAAAGCGACAAATAGTTGGTCAGCGGTGATTCCCTGCAGGTCCTGACGGATGTTGTTTTCCATCAATGCAAAAAGGTTGAGGAATACCGAATGGACTTTGCAGTGGTCTTCCATGCCAGAAAACGGGTTGTCGATTTTCTCGGCAATCAGCGAGCTTTCTTGTACCGCATCGTAGACCTCACTGAGGGTTATCTCCTGCGGCGGCCGAGCCAGGGTCAGCCCACCACGGGCGCCCCGGTAAGACTTGAGAATATTGGCCTTGACCATCAGCGCAACCAGGTTGCGTACGCGAGTCGGATGGGTCTTTACCCATTTGGCGATGGTCTCGGTGCGCAGCTTCTGCGGCGCGTTGGCCGCGACGAAAGAAAGGATGTAAGAAGCAGTGATCAGCCGGGTCGACTGGCTCATGGCGAGCTCCGTAATGGGTGGAAGTCGGCGCAGAAACAGCTTCCAAACGGTTGGGCTGAGCGTGCCGTACGATCGGTCAAGCTGAACAGATAAATGGTTAATATCCAAGTAACAATTAGTAAACGCTTTGTACGAGTAGCCCTTATAAAAATCAATGCTGCCATTTAACGAGGCCCTGGTAATGACTGATCTGTTGAATGCGTTACGTGAAATAGTGGGTGAGCAGGGCGTTCTGCAGGGCGAGGCTGTGCGCAGTCGGCAGAGTAGTTACTGGCATCGTCAGCCCATGCAGGCGCAAGCCATATTGCGCCCGGCAACTGTGGCTGAGCTTTCAGCTTGCCTGCGCCTATGTCATGCGGCCGGTCAACCAGTCATCCCGTTGGGCGGTAATACGGGCTTGGCAGAAGCGACCGCTAGCACCGCCGAGCACATGATGCTGTCGCTGGAGCGCATGCAGCGGATTGAGGCGGTGGATGAGGTTGGCCGGAGCATGACAGTGGAAGCGGGCGCCATCTTGCAGACGGTTCAGGAGCGGGCGGTCGAGTCGGGTCTGTTATTTCCCGTGGACCTGGGGGCGCGAGGCAGTTGCACCATTGGTGGCATGCTGGCGACCAATGCCGGTGGCTTCAGCGTGCTGCGCTACGGCATGATGCGCGAGCGCGTATTGGGGCTGGAGGCGGTGCTGGCCGACGGCACAGTAATCTCATCTCTCGGTGGTTACCTGAAGAACAACACCGGCTATGACCTCAAGCAGTTATTTGTCGGCAGCGAAGGCACGCTGGGGGTGATCACGCGGGCGGTGTTACGCCTGGAAGAGCTGCCTACGGCGCGAACCTGCGCGATGATCGCCGTGCGCGATTTTGCCCAGGTAACGGCTTTGTTGAAGCACCTGGATCGCGCGGCAAACGGCGCACTTTGTGCGTTTGAGGTGATGTGGAGTGAGTTCTTCTCGCTCAATACCGAGGAGCATTCCGCGCATCGTTCGCCTTTCGTCGAGGTGTGGCCTTTCTATTTGTTGGTGGAGTGGCAGGGGCGTGATGAGAACGATTTGCGCGAGCGCTTTGAGCAGGCGCTGGCTGTTGCTTTCGATGAGGATCTGCTGACTGACGCGGTCATCGCGCAGTCGCTGAATGAGCGTGAAGCGCTCTGGGCGATCCGTGAGGCAAGCGAGCCAGAGGAATTATTTTTCGACCGGACCCAGGGCTTCGATGTCAGCTTGGCGATCCGCGATATGGAAGCCTTTGTCTGCCGCTTGAAGGTTGATCTGGCCGAACTGGATGAGCGGGCGACACTTTTGGTCTTCGGGCATCTGGCAGATGGCAATTTGCACCTGACCGTGGGGCTGCATGAGCCTGGGCCGAGCCACGCAGAGGTGGAGCGGGTGGTTTATACCTGCGTGCAAGCCTTCACCGGTGCGGTATCCGCTGAGCATGGTATCGGCTTGGAGAAAAAGGCCTGGTTACCCATTAGTCGGCAGCCGGCTGAACTTGATCTGATGCGTTTACTCAAGCGCACTCTGGATCCCCGCGGAATACTCAACCCAGGGAAAATTTTCGACCTCTGAAAAGCATTGGCATGTGCGCAATTTTTGCGTTATAAAATTGTTAATGTCATCGTTACGCTAACATTTGAAAGGTAACCATTTTTCACTGAAGCGCAGTGCACATACCGGCCGAAAATCTTCAAACCTTGAAAGGGGCAACGCCATGAACAATAAGAAAAATAATCTGACTCAAGCAATTACCGACGGCCACCTGCCGCGCCGCGACTTTCTCAAGTTGGCCGGCATGGCGGGGGTGGCGGGAGCGGCTTTGTCTTTCGGCTTCCCCCTGAATGCCTGGGCACAGGAGGGCACTCCCAAGTCCGGTGGCGTGCTGCG
>JAWWDH010000255.1:0-5129 GCA_033720015.1 Pseudomonas sp. | reverse complement strand
GGTGGACGCGATCCACGGCCAGGCGGTTTTTGATTTTCGCGCCCTGGTCGTGACAGAGGTTTTCGAAGTCTTCGAAGGTGCAGAAGTGGATGTTCGGCGTGTTGAACCAGGTGTAGGGCAGAAAGTCCGAGACCGGCATGCGGCCCTTGCTGGTCAGGTACCAGCGGCAGCGCCAATGGGCGAAGTTGGGGAAGGTGATGATGCAGGTCTTGCCGACCCGGAGCATTTCCGCGAGCACTTTGTCGGGGTAGTGCAGGGCCTGCAGTGACTGGGTCATCACCACCACATCGAAGCTGCTGCTGGCGAAGTTGCTCAGGCCTTTATCGAGGTTCTGCTCGATTACGTTAACGCCCTTGCTCACGCACTGGGCGATGTTGTCCGCATCGATCTCCAGGCCGTAGCCACTGACTTGTTTGTGTTCCGTCAGCCAGGCGAGCAATTCGCCGTTACCACAGCCGAGGTCGAGCACGCGGCTGCCAGCCGGAATCCACTCTTGAATGATTTCTAGATCCGCGCGCATGGCTACACCTTAATCCGTTTCATATAGCTGTCGAATGCCTGCAAATAGCGCGGAATGGGGATCAGGAAGGCGTCGTGGCCTTGTGGCGCGTCGATTTCCAGGTAGCAGACGTTTTTCCGCGCGGCGGTCAGGGCGTCGACGATCTCGCGCGAGCGCGCCGGCGAGAAGCGCCAGTCAGTGGTGAAGGACATCACACAGAAATCGGCGCTAACCCCGGCCAGGGTCTTAGCCAGGTCGCCATCGTGCTGGGCCGCCGGGTCGAAGTAATCGAGCGCCTTGGTCATCAGCAGGTAGGTGTTGGCATCGAAGCGGGTGGAGAATTCTTCGCCCTGATAGCGCAGGTAGCTTTCCACCTGGAATTCGACGCTGTGGAAGTCGTAGTTGAGCTTCTCGCTCTTCAGCCCGCGGCCGAATTTTTCGCCCATGGCGTCATCCGACAGGTAGGTGATGTGCCCGACCATGCGCGCCAGCATCAGCCCGCGCCTGGGGATCACACCCTGTTCCTGGAAGTGTCCACCGTGGAACTGTGGATCGGTAAGGATCGCCTGGCGCGCCACTTCGTTGAAGGCGATGTTCTGCGCCGATAACTTGGGGGCAGAGGCAATCGCCAGGCAGTGGCGCACACGCTCGGGGTAGCTGATGGTCCATTGCATGGCCTGCATACCGCCGAGGCTACCGCCGACCACGGCGGCCCACTGGCGGATGCCCAGGCTGTCGGCCAGACGTGCCTGGCTGTGCACCCAGTCCTCCACGGTCATCACCGGGAAGTCCGCGCCAAACGGCTTGCCGGTGGCCGGGTTGAGGCTGCTGGGGCCGGTGGAACCGTTGCAGCCGCCGAGATTGTTGAGGCTGACGACGAAGAACTTGTTGGTATCGATCGGCTTGCCGGGGCCAATGCAGCTGTCCCACCAACCGGGCTTACGGTCATCCGGGCTGTGATAGCCGGCGGCGTGATGGTGGCCGGACAAGGCATGGCAAATCAGCACGGCGTTACTGGCCGTGGCGTTGAGCTCGCCATAGGTTTCGAAGATCAGCTCATAGTCGGCCAGGCTGCGCCCGCAGGCCAATGCCAGCGGTTCGGCAAAGTGCAGAACCTGTGGAGTGACCAGGCCAACAGAGTCTTGGGGGAAAACAATCGACATCGACCCTGCTCGCAATAAAGGAAGAGCCGCAGTCTAAAGAGCGCCGCCCCAGGCAGCAAGCGCGTGGGACGGCGGGAACCAGCGGAGTGTGTGCGGCTATTCGCCCATGCTGTGCGGGCGGGCGATTCCTGGCAGGCTGACGACTTTGCCCTGACGCTGCACAGGGGCTGGGCGGCGCAAGGTGCGCAGCATGTCGCCGGCCTGGGCCAACTGCTGCTCCAGCTCGGCGCTGTAACGCGCCAGTTGCTGGCCACGTTGGCGCGCCTGCTGGGTTTCCTGAGCCAAGGCCTTGAGCCGCAGCATGTGGGTTTCCAGCAGCTGTTTGTGCTCCAGGGTGTGTTGCATCAAGGGCATCAGCGCATCGTTGGCCCACTGTTCGGCGTCCTGGCGCATGCGCTGGTGCAGGCCGATCACTTCCTGCACCAGGGTGGCGAAGAAGCGTTTGGTCAGGCTGCGTTGTTCGGTCAGCAGGGTTTTCAGCTGCAGGCGGAACTGGTCCGCCTTGGCCTGCTGCTGTTTCAGCTCACGCAGGTAGCGGCTGATATTGAACTGCGGTGCATCGACGCCATGCAGCGGGTTTTCTTGGTTGTGCCGGCGATAGATGGCCGCGACCATCTTGTTGGCCATCTCGGCTTCCTGGCTCAGGTTGTGCAGATCCTGCTCCACGCTGCGGAAGAAATGCAGGATCGCCTGGTTGATGCCCAGGGTGGTCCAGCTGCCGGTGAGGTCCATGCGCACCTTGTTCAGGTGTTCGTCCAGGCGCTCGCTGCGCGAGGCGTGACGCAGCAGGTCGCCCTGGCGCTTGAGCAGGCGCTGGTTGGTTTTCAGGCCCAGCAGGCGTTTGTGGTGCTGGCTGTGGTCTTCCTTGGTTTTGGCGGTCAGCTCAAACAGCATCTGACCGTTGTCATGCTGGTGGTTGCTCAGCAGGGCCTGTTGCTCGTTGACCTTTTCCAGGCGCAGGTTGAGCACGTGCTGGCTGTTCTGCAGCAGGGCCATGACCTGGAACACCACGCGGTCTTCGAGCAGGCGCTCCTTCTGCGCGATGATGCGCTCGCACAGTAAGTTTTCCAGGTTGCTGATCTGGCTGCGGGTCAGCAGCTCTTTGTCCTGGCGCACCTTGGCCAGCATCGCCTGTTTGGCTGACAGCGGCAGCACGTCCTCGACCCGGATACCGAGCTGTTTAGCCGTGTTGGTTTGCATCAGGCGGATAGCGTTTTGTACGAAGGCCTCGCCCGCCAGGTCATCCCAGAGCACGTCGATCTTGTTCAGCACGGCGAACAGGCAGGCCTGGGTGTCTTCGTCGAGCTGGCGGATATGTTGCTGCCAAACGGCCATGTCGCTGGCCGTTACGCCGGTGTCGGCGGACAGCAGGAAGATGATCGCCTCGGCGTTGGGCAGCATCGACAGGGTCAGTTCCGGCTCGCTGCCGAGGGCATTCAGGCCGGGGGTGTCGAGGATGCGCAGGCCTTGGCGCAGCAGCGGGTGGTCAAAGTTGACCATGGCATGGCGCCAGGCCGGCACCAGCACTTCGCCAGGCCGATGGGTGCTCTCCAGCATGTCCGGGTGGAAGCCCAAGGCAATGGCTTGCTCGACCGGCATGGGCTTACAGCGCGCCACTTGGTTAAAGGCCTGGACCATGTTGTCCGGGTCGCTGAGGTCTAGGGTGATATTCACCCAGTGCGCTGGAATGCGCTTGAACTGCGCGATGCTGGCTTCGGACACACGGGTCTCGATGGGCAGCAGGCGGATGTAGGAGCGCTCCGAGCGTGGGTCGAAGAACAGCTCGGTGGGGCACATGGTGGTGCGCCCGGCCTGGGACGGCAGCATGCGCTGACCGTAGGAGGAGAAGAACAGGCTGTTGATCAGCTCGGTTTTGCCGCGAGAAAACTCGCCGACAAAGGCCAGGGTGATGTGGTCGGTGCGCAGCAGCTTGAGGGCGCGCTCAAGCTTGTCTTCCACCGCGTCGGAGTTCAGCCGGTTGTTTACCAGCCAGCTGCGGTAGCGAGTGATCTCGCGCATCAGCTCGCGCTTCCAGGTGACGTAAGCGTCGACCTGTTGACTGAGACGTTCCATGCTCATCCTTGGCTTTCCTCCGGTGGTACATCCATTGTGGGGCGATTGTATACGCTGGCCGAATTAAATCGGGTCACCATTGCACGATGCCGCTCAGGCTGACGTGGCCGCTAGCGCTTTAACGTCTGTGGAATGACCGCAGGCCCATGCATCCGTGGATAGACCTGCCTGGCATTATGCGGGTCGCAGCTGTGACGTCAATTGTAGGCGGCCATGCGCCCGCCTTGTGGTCGCTCAGGGCGTCTGAGTGGTCAGGCCGAGCTCGTCAGGGAGGCGCTGCGGCTGCTTGATGCGAACGCGCTTTTGTCGGCTCTGCTGGCCGTTTTCCAGGCTGACCTGGCTTTTGCTCACGGCGAAGGCGCTGGCCAGAAAGGCCATCAGGTAGGCATTGGCCTTGCCATCCACGGGCGGCGCGGTGAGGCGGATCTTCACGCGCCCGCCGTGCAGCCCGGCGAACTCATCCGTGCTCGCTTTGGGTTGCAGGTGGCACGCGAGGATCAGGTCTTCGCCGTCCCAGCGGAAGTGGCTCATCGGTCGCTCGGAGTCAGAGCGCCAGGCTGAGGCCTTTGTACATGCCGGTCATGACGGCCAGGTTGCGAATCACTAACATGTCGATCAGGTTGAGCAGCAGGAAGGCCACGATCGGCGACAGGTCCAGCCCTCCCATGCTGGGCAGGATGCGGCGAATCGGCGCCAGCAACGGCTCGCAGATCTGGTTGACCAGCATGGCGGCCGGGTTATGGCTGCCTTGTGCGACCCAGGAGAGAATCACGCTGATGATCAAGGCAAAGAAGAACACCTTGAGAAACAGTGCGGTTACGCCAATAACCGACCAGACCAGCAGCTGAACCGGGTTATCCAGGCCGTAGCCGAGCAACATCAGGGTCAGTGCCATCAGCACCAGCTGTACCAGAATCGCCAGCACCAGGGACGCCAGGTCGAGGCCGGCCAGGCTGGGGATGATCTTGCGCAAGGGTTTCAGCAGCGGGTGGGTGGCGCGCACGATGAACTGGCTGAGCGGGTTGTAAAAGTCCGCACGGACCAATTGCAGGATAAAGCGCAGCAACACGATCAGCAGGTACAGGCTGCCGATGGTTTGCAGGATGTAAACGGCGGCGGTGGTGAATCCAGTCATCTTCGTTCCTTATTGACCCAGTTGTTCGGCCAGCTCGGCTGAGCGGTGGGCGGCAGCGTTTAAGGCTTTCTCGACCAATGCTTCGAACCCATCAGCCTGGAAGCTTTTGATCGCCGCCTCGGTGGTGCCGGCGGGCGAGGTGACGCGGCGGCGCAGTTCGCTGGCATCGACATCGCTGGCGACGGCCATGCGAGCAGCCCCCAGCGCGGTGTGCAGGGTCAGTTGGGCGGCGGTGTCGCGCGGTAGGCCAAGCTTTTCG
>JAWWDH010000254.1:0-5135 GCA_033720015.1 Pseudomonas sp. | reverse complement strand
GATCATTCGCAACAGCCGGCGCATCCGCGTGCTGATCAGCGAGGCCTATCCGCATCAGGAACTCTTTGCGGGGCTGGTTGCCCGCCTCAAGCCGACCTGAACAGGCGGGCGCCCCCGGCCCGACTCAATGGGGGAAAGGGGACATTGCGCCCAATACGCGGGAGTTGAATAAAAAACGATCAATTTTGAGTGGTGGAAGGCAGGTTGTTGATACACCGAGACTCCGCCGGCCGCGCCTGCCGACTTCATGAGAAATCCGGGCTAGGTGAACATCAGTGGCCACGGCGCTGGCTGGCGGGAGCCTGTCGTCAATCGCTGGATCGCCGATCCGATTGCGTATCTCGAAGGGGCATGAGGGAGGCAATGACGACACCATTACCAGCCGCTTCGATCCGCGTGAGCTCCCACAATGCTGCAAGCATGATCGGCATCGATCGTACCAACCCCTATCAACTGATCTCAGCGGGAGAAGTCGAAGCGGTAAAGCTCGGCAAATCGACGCGCATGCCCCCAGCCACCATGATCTCATCAGGCAACAGCGCGGATCGGCATAAGCTCGCCCTCCCATGATAAAATCCTGCTCGAAACTATCTGGCACCAAACCGTCCCGACGACTCTACAGCATTAGACGCAGCACACTATCATCATGGGCGCATCAACTCTCAGGAGGTTTGGAATCGTTTTCTTGTAGGTGTTGCATGCCTTTGCGTTTGGCGTCATTCCGTTTTTCAGGCAAAGAAATTTATGGCTAATACTGAAGGTACAAGGAAAATAAAATCTATCAAGGCTGACATTGATGCCATGAAGCGCCAAAGCGTTCTAGATGAATCCATCCAGCAATTTTTTGATAACGGTTACGAGGCGACATCCCTGGAATCTATCGCAGATGCGTTGGGTGTCACCAAGCAATTCATCTATTCACGCTTTAGCAGCAAACCCGAAATACTGGTTTCAATTTGCCGTTCTGGCGCTGAGGCTGCAGAAAAAGCAGTTGAGCTGAGCAAGGTGATAGAGGGCAATGCGGCTGTGCGACTGGCTCGTATCCTGCAGTTTTTTGTTCAACTGCAAATCGAACACCGCAGGGAAGTTGCTATCTATTTTCGCGAGATCAAGAGTCTGCCCGCCGACGAAGCTCTTGCAATTGATGCGTCCAAACTGCACTTTCACCGAATGCTGTGCGCCATTTTGAACGAGGGCAAGGCGGCGGGCCTATTCGAATTCGATGATACCTCTCTCGTTGCATCGGCCTTGGGGGGCATGGTTTCTTGGCCGTTTTTCTGGTTCCAGCCGGAAGGGCGGTGGGTTCCAGCCGTGGTTGCCCATCAACTGGCGGCACTGGCCCTCAAGACGGTTGGGGTTTCAGATCCCTCGATTGTTGCCGCTGACTTAAAGCTGCCCCAGTAGAGGCCGCTCTGCCGGGGCCGATCGAAAGCTGCTCTTGGCGCTCAACCGCTTCTGCTCATTTTTTGAGCAGAAGCACAAAAAAAAGGGTTCATCGCGCTTTCCCGGGGAAGGCAGCCTTGATTTTCAGGAAGAAGTAGTCCGAGTCCCTGAAGCCATAGGCCATGCGTTTGATCACCTTGATGCGGTTGTTCACCCCTTCCAGCAGGCTGGTATGCATGTGGAAGCGAGCGCTGGCGAGGATGCCGCGGGCGTAGCGCCTGAGGTTTCGGGCAAAGCGCTGTAGCGGTGCCAGATCACTGTCCCGCGCATGGCGTAACCAGGTCCGCCAGCGTTGCCAGCCGTCACGCACGCTGGGGGCATACCAGATCTCTTTCAGGGCATCCTTGAGCACGTAAACGGTGGCCAGTGGCTGATTGGCGGCCAGTAGCTCCTGCAACTGTACCGCGTGCTCATCTTTGAGGTTTTCCCGGTTACGCAGGAGCAGCCAACGACTCTGCTTGACCACTTTGCGGGCGGGCTTGTCATGGCTCAGTGCGTTGGCTTGGTCGACCCGGATGCGATCAATCACGTCGCGGCCATAACGGGCCACGACATGGAACAGGTCGTACACCACCTCGGCCTGAGGGCAGTGTTGTTTCACTTCCAGGTCGAAGGCGGTGTTCATGTCCATCGCCACCGCTTCGATTTGTCGGCAGCGCTCGCCAAGCAACTCGAAGAAAGGGCGTATGGCCTCACGGCTGTTGCCCTTGCCGACCCACAGCACGCGCGTGCGCTCGGCATCCATGATGACCGTGGCGTAGCGGTGCCCCTTGTGCAAGGCGAACTCATCCATCACCAAACGCCGGACATCGCCTGGCTCGAAGGCACCCACGCTGGCTTGCAAGCGGCGCTTGTCGATGGCCTTGATCGTGTGCCAGTGCAGCCCGGTGAGTTGGCTAATATGACTGATCGGCAGCAGCTGCAACAACGTTTCGACCCACGCGCGCAGCCTCTGCGTCAGCCGCGATGCAGGTTCCAGCCAGTCGATGCGCTCGAGAACGCGGCCACAGCTGAGACAGTCCACGCGGCGGACAGGAACCTGCAGCTGGATACGCTGATCGAGCAGGTCACGGTCACGAACATCGCGGATACGCCGATCATGGATCAGGGGGCTTGGTTCACGACAGCGCCCACAGCGAGGCAGTCTGGAGGTGAGTGGTTCCAGGGTAAGCGTCTGGGTGTTTTCGGCGCAGGGGCGGCTGGCTACGACGGCGTAGCCTGGCCAGAACGCAGCAAGATCAATAGGATGCATGGTGACAGCAGGGCGCAGGGGTTGGTGTGTTTGGCGACTGCCAATTTACCTGCATCCCTGACTGTCAATCCTCTCTTTCCCGCGATAATGCGAAGAACCAAAAAAAGGGGGGGATCAGTACAGAAATAAATGATGGGCAAAATTCAGCGGATGTATTCCGGCGACAAGCTGTCGCTGCACGAGATAATCACACGCGCAGAACTCGCGCGCAACACGACTCGCAAGTGGCTCAGAGCGCCGAAGCACGCAGTCAATGTACCAACCCCGCAGGCCTTCAACAGATTCAGTATTGCGCCGAGGCGTCCGGTTATCAAGTCACGCTGGTGAATACCATGCTGCCGACTCACCTGAACCCGGATCATGCCTACGGTCTGGCCGATGCCGAAGGCACACCAACCGGCCCGAATGTCAGGGGCTATGTGCCGCACCAGGAAGCCGAACTCTAGCTGGATCAGGATATCGCAGCCATGCCGGAGTCCAGCCAGGCGTTTCTCTGATGGCCAGGTCTGGTGCATAACCACGCAATTCAGTTTGCCCGAACGGAAAAGCGGTGATCGAGTTTGACCTGAACTCTGCGAAAGCCAGGAACTCACGACAGAGCATGCTGGCGACATTTCTGGATAGCGGGTACACATTTGCTCTTTCCCAGGCTTGGCCGTGTCCGCGCGACGGAGGCACCTGCACCTAGGTACACGTTGAGTTTAGCCCGTCGGTGGCCAGCCCTGAAACAAGTCCGGTGCAAACCTGCCTACTCCTCCTCGATATTAAAGAGCGCGACCAGTGTAATGTCGAGCTTGGCTTTTTGCAGTGCCAGGTCTTGTGTGTACCCCGCTCCTTCCTGACTGACAGCGTAGGTCAGCGAGCCCAAGGCTCCCATCCACAACAGCTGCGCGGTCTCCTTCGGCGGATACTTTAATCGCCCCTGCGCGTGAAACAGGGCCAAGTCGTCAGCCACGCCTCGCAGGGTATCAGCCACCATACTCGGCGGCTCTCCCACCATGATGTGCTGGATCAGCATGCGACACATATTCGGCTCTGAATAGGCGAACTGCAGAAAGGTTGCCCATCCATCGCGTATCCCCTTGAGCGGCCCTCTTTCTTCGATGCCGCCGTGATAGGCCTCGGCAACTTGCAGGTAGGTTGCGTCGATCGCAGCCTTGTGTAACCCCTGCAGATCACCGTAGTGGTGGTACAGCGTTGGCGGCGTTACGCCTACCTCCGCACAGATCGCTCGCATGGTCGCACCGTCACGCCCCTTGGTACTCAACAGGTGCATTGCCGCACGCAGCAAGTCCTGCTTGACATCGCCGTTACCGGGGTCGATCCGGCCTTTTCTTTTCAAAGGGCTTGATGTTGTCAAAGTAAGTCCTCACTGCCGTGTTCTATCCAAAGCGAACCACGCGGACCGCACGCCCATAACCCCCTGCGAAAAACCGAGGCACACCATATCAGCCTGACTCACAAGCCAAAATCAATATCAACATATTCGTTTACTATTTTTCACCGCAGATGTTGACTGGTGTCCAAATCCCCAATATATTCAATATATCATAGATATACTGATCCACCTGACTCGTTGAGATCAACGGACAGGCACCATAGGCCCAGATCCAAAACACAATAAGAACGAGGTGTATGCATGCAATACGCGAGAGCAGCTGTGATGGTCGAGCAAAACCGGGTCGAGACATGGGAAGTTCCGATTTTTGATCCCGCACCAGGTGGAGCCCTGGTGCGCGTGGTACTCGGTGGCGTGTGCGGCAGTGATGTGCACATCGTTTCCGGAGAAGCAGGTGCCATGCCCTTCCCGATCATTCTCGGCCACGAGGGCGTTGGCCGCCTCGAAAAACTCGGGACTGGCGTCACCACGGATTATGCCGGCGTCCCAGTCAAACTAGGTGACATGGTGTACTGGGCACCCATCGCCCTGTGCCATCGCTGCCACAGTTGCACCGTGCTGGATGAAACCCCCTGCGACAACTCAACCTTTTTTGAGCATGCGCAAAAGCCCAATTGGGGCAGTTATGCCGACTATGCCTGTCTGCCCGACGGCATGGCTTTCTATCGCCTGCCTGATCACGCCCAGCCGGAAGCATTGGCTGCACTCGGCTGCGCCCTGCCGACCGTGCTGCGCGGCTATGAGCGCTGCGGCCCGGTCGGCCTGGATGACACGGTCGTGGTTCAGGGTGCCGGCCCGGTCGGACTCGCTGCCGTGCTGGTTGCGGCAGCATCTGGGGCAAAGGAAATTATTGCCATCGACCACTCCCCGGTTCGCCTGGAAATGGCACGCAGCCTCGGCGCGACCGAAACCATTTCGCTCAAGGACACCACGCGGGAGGAACGCCAGCGCATGGTTAGCGATCGCTTCGGCAAGCGCGGTGCAAGCGTGGTAGTGGAAGCGGCTGGTGCCCTGCCGGCATTTCCCGAGGGAGTGGATCTG
>JAWWDH010000253.1:0-5168 GCA_033720015.1 Pseudomonas sp. | reverse complement strand
CGCATGTGGCGGGCTCGGGTAAGCGTATGCAGCGCTTGTGCCAGTTTGCGTACAGTGCGCTGTAGCCCGCCAAGCAGCGGCCTGTGACACACAAGAGGCCATGAACAGCGGCGCGATAAAGACCCAAAAAGAGGCAGCCTGCCGCACTACGCCCCATTTTGAATCGCCCCGCGCACCGCCTTCAGTACCCTGGGTAAATCCTTCAGGCCAAGCCCGGCGGGGGCTTCGGCGGCGAAAGGACAGACTGGCGCGTGCCTTGCTATAGCCCTCTATAGGTAATCAACGCCGATTGCCCATCCACGACAAAGACGCCGTGTCACTCCCGTTACGACGGAGGGTGCCATGGCGTTTTGCGTTTACGGTTCAGGAGAGTGGCGTGGCAAACAACAATGTTCGGAGTGTCTGTCCCTATTGCGGCGTTGGCTGCGGCATCGTCATGCAGGTGGAAAATGGCGCGGTGCGCAAAGTGCTCGGTGATAAGCAGCACCCGAGTAACTTCGGCCGGCTGTGCACCAAAGGCACCACCTGCGCCCAGGCCATCACCGCGCCAGGACGCATGAGCCACGCCTACCTGCGCAGCGAGCGTGAGCGCGACCCCGGGCAAATTGGCATGAGCGCGGCCATCCAGGCCACCGCTGCACGGCTGCACGCCATCCTCGACGAACATGGCCCGGACGCCATCGCAATGTACGTCTCCGGGCAAATGTCGCTGGAGGCGCAGTACCTGGCCAACAAACTGGTGAAGGGCTTTATTGGCAGCAACCAGATCGAGTCCAACTCGCGCCTGTGCATGGCCAGCGCCGGCAGCGGCTACAAGTTATCGCTGGGCTCCGACGGCCCACCAGGCTCCTATGAGGACTTCGAACGCGCCGAGGTGTTTTTCCTGATTGGCGCGAATATGGCCGACTGCCACCCGATCCTGTTTCTGCGCTTGCTGGATCGGCTCAAGGCCGGGGCCAAGCTGATTGTGGTCGACCCACGGCGCAACGCCACGGCGGACAAAGCCGACCTGTTTCTGCAGATCAAACCAGGCAGTGACCTGCTGCTGCTCAACGGCCTGCTGCACCTGCTGCACAAAAATGGCCATACCGATCCGGCCTTTATTGCCGAGTTCACCGAAGGCTGGGAGGTCATGCCGGACTTTCTCGCCGAATACACCCCCGCCTATGTCGCCGCGCACACCGGCCTCAGCGAGGCGGACCTTCGTCAGGCCGCGCAGTGGATCGGCACCGCAGGCGAATGGATGAGTTGCTGGACCATGGGCCTCAACCAGAGCACCCACGGCACCTGGAACACCAACGCCATCTGCAACCTGCACCTGGCCACCGGCAAGATCTGCCGCCCCGGCAGCGGGCCGTTTTCCCTCACCGGCCAACCCAACGCCATGGGCGGCCGCGAGATGGGCTACATGGGCCCCGGCCTGCCAGGCCAGCGCAGTGTGCTGGTGGAGGAAGACCGCCGCGTGGCGGAGGACATCTGGGGCATACCACACGGCACCTTGCACACCCGCGTGGGTGGCGGCAGCGTGGCGCTGTTCGAGGACATGGCGGCGGGCAAGGTCAAAGCCTGCTGGATCATCTGCACCAACCCGGTGGCGAGCATGGCCAACCGCGCCAGCGTGATCGCCGGGCTCAAGGCTGCTGAACTGGTGATCGCCCAGGACGCCTTTCTCGAGACCGAAACCAACCGCTATGCCGACATCCTCCTGCCTGACGCACTGTGGGCCGAAGCTGAGGGCGTAATGATCAACTCCGAACGCAACCTGACGCTGATGCCGCAAGCCGTCGAGCCGCCCGGCGAGGCCATGGCTGACTGGCGCATCATCGCCGAAGTCGCCTGCGCCATGGGTTTTGCCGAGGCCTTCAGCTACACCTCAGCCGAGCAGGTGTTCGATGAGATCAAGCGCTTCCATAACCCCAAGACCGGTTATGACCTGCGCGGGGCCAGCTACCCACGACTGCAACAATCGCCGCTGCAATGGCCCTGCCCGAGCGAGGACGCAGCAGAGCGTCAGCCACTTCGCTACCTCAACGACGGCCGCAGCCAAACCTTGACCGTTCGTGCCGACGGCAGCCAGCCGCGCCTCGCCTTTGCCACGCCCAGCGGCAAGGCGCAGTTTTTTGCCCGCCCGCACCTGAACCCGGCGGAAATGCCCGATGCCGACTACCCCTTCGTGCTCAATACCGGGCGCCTGCAGCACCAGTGGCACACGCTGACCAAGACCGGCAAGATCGCCACGCTAAACAAGCTCAACCCCGGCCCGTTTATCGAGGTGCACCCGGCCGACGCCGACGCGCTCGGCGTGCGTGAGCAGGACTCGTTAGAAATTCGCTCGCGTCGCGGCCATGCCGTGCTGCCGGTGCAGATCAGCGACCGCGTGCTGCCCGGTGGCTGCTTTGCGCCCTTTCACTGGAACGATGTCTACGGCGATAACCTGGCGATCAACGCCGTCACCAGCGATGCCGTCGACGCTATTTCGCAGCAGCCGGAATTCAAGTTCTGTGCCGTCAGCCTGCGCCGGGTTGAGCTGATCGCCCATCAGCGTCTCGATAACCCTGCCGGCGAAGCCTCGCCAGTGACGAAGAAACCGCAGATGGCGCGCCTCGCCGCCTGTGCTGAGCTGATTGGCGTCGACCTCGCCGCGCCGCCGGCGCTGAGTGAACGCGAACGCACCTACATGGCCGGTTTTATCAGCGCGCTGCACAGCAACCCGGACACCGGCGTACCGCGCCTGCCAGCTAACGCCCCAGTGGCCGATACCGCCCGCCTGTGGCTGGACGGCATGCTCGCTGGCCTGTTCAGCCGCCGCGAGCCGCCTGCCGCAGCGCCGGCTCAGGCTCAGGCTCAGGGCCAAGCGATCACGCTGCTGTGGGCCTCGCAAACCGGCAATGCCGAGGCGCTGGCCGAGCACCTGGCCGCGCGCCTGAGTGAAGCCGGGCTCAAGATCACGCTCAGCTGCATGGCCGATTACCCACTGGAGAACCTGGCCAGCGCCGGCTCAGTGCTGCTGCTGAGCAGCACCTTTGGCGACGGCGAGGCACCGGATAATGGCCAACACTTCTGGAACGCCCTGCTGGCCAGCAACGCGCAGCTGCAACACCTGCGCTATGCCGTGCTCGCGCTCGGCGACTCCAGCTACGAGCAATTCTGCCAGCACGGTAATAACCTCGACCGCCGCCTGAGCGAGCTGGGCGCCACGCCATTACGCCCGTGCCTGAGCTGCGACAGTGACTTCGATGACGCTGCAGCCGCTTGGCTAGCCGAGTTACTGCCGCTGCTCAGCCCAGCAGCGGGCCAACCGCAGACGCCGACCCAGCCGGCCCCTCCAGCGCAGCCCAGCAAAGCCCAGCCCCATGCGGCGCGCCTGGCCGTTAACCTGCGCCTGAACAGCCACGGGGCCAGCAAGGACACACGTATGCTCGCCCTGCAACTGGGTGAATCCGGTCTGCGCTATGAGGCCGGTGACGCGCTGGGCGTGTGGCCACGCAATTGTCCGGAGCTGGTCGATGAGGTGATCGAACTGGCGCGCCTGGACGGCGAACAGCTGGTCAACGTGGCCAAGGTCGGTGAGCTGCCATTGCGCGAGGCGCTGAGCCGCCACTACGAAATTGCTAAACCGAGCAACGAGGCCTTGGCCCTGGTGGCGCAGCGCAACGGTAACGCCGAGCTGCGCAGCCTGCTCGCTGAGCGCAAGGCTGAGTTGCAGGACTGGTTGTGGGGCCGGCAACTGGCCGACGTGCTGCAAGCCTGTCCAAGCGAGTGCAGCGCCGACGAACTGCTGGGTAGCCTCAAGCGCCTGCAACCACGGCTGTACTCCATTGCCTCCAGCTCCAAGGAATATGCCGACGAAGTGCACCTGACCGTGTCGGCGGTGCGCTATGGCAAGCGCAAGGGCGTGGCCTCGACCTTCCTCGCCGACCGCGTGGATAACGCCGAAGTGCCGGTGTTTGTGCAGGCCAATAAACACTTCCGGGTGCCGCAAGATGGCACGGTGCCGATCATCATGATCGGCCCCGGCACCGGCGTGGCGCCGTTTCGCGGCTTCCTGCAAGAACGTCGGGCGCGCGGGGATACCGGCAACAACTGGCTGTTCTTTGGCGAGCAGCATGCGGTCAGCGACTTCTACTACCGCGACGAGCTGACCGCGATGCAGCGCGACGGCCTGCTGACCCACCTCAGCCTGGCCTTCTCCCGCGATCAGGCACAGAAGATTTACGTGCAGGAGCGGATTCGCGAACAAGGCGCCGAACTCTGGCGCTGGCTGCAGGACGGCGCCCAGGTGTATGTCTGTGGTGATGCCAGCCGGATGGCCAAGGACGTTGATCGGGCGTTGCGCGATGTCGCGCGCCAGCACGGCCACTTAAGCGAGGAGCAGGCCACCGCGCATATTCGTCACCTGGCCGAGCAGAAGCGCTACCTGCGCGATGTGTACTAGTCAACCTGCGGTTAAACGGCCTCTCGTAGGGTGGGTTAGGCGCACGTTACCGATAGCGTTAGCCTCACCAGAACCGTTGCGCCGTAACCCACCATCGGCGCAACACGGGAGATTGCCTGGTGGGTTACACGCTGCGCCACGGTGGCGGTGTCTGACCGCCCTGCGCTTGGCACCGCTAACCCACCCTACAACTTTCAGGCCTTACGCCAGACGCTGGCCAGCCAAGGCTGCTGCTCGCGCGGTAGGCCGGCTGGGCGGTAGTAGTGCTCTAACTCGCTGAAGCCGGCAGCTGTCAGCAACGCGCGCCAGTTAGCCAGGTCGTAATAGGCGGCATAGCGATCGCCATTCCAGCCCTCCTGGTTGTCGCCACGCGGGTTGGAGCTGAACAACACACCGCCCGGCTTGAGCGTGGCATGCAGTTGCGTCAGCACGCGCAGCAATTCCTGACTGGGGATATGAAACAGCACGGCATTGGCAAACACGCCGTCGAAGCGCGCAGGCGGCAGATCAAGGGCGAGAAAGTCCTGCTGCCAGGCTTCGCAGCCGCTGTCGCTGCGCGCCATCTCGACAAAGCGCCCGCAACCGTCCAGGCCAACGGCGGTATGGCCCAGCGAGGTGAAGGTGCGCAGGTCACGCCCCGGGCCACAGCCGAAATCAAGAATCTGGTAAGGCGCAGTCGCCTGGATATGCGTCAGCAGGGCGGCGATATTCTGGCTGACATCGTGATCGCGGG
>JAWWDH010000252.1:0-5188 GCA_033720015.1 Pseudomonas sp. | reverse complement strand
GCCAGCTGCACGCGGCCAGGGTCGAGATCGCTGACCAGCAACTCGGCACCGGCGGCATGCAGCTGCTCGGCCAGGGCATAGCCAACATTGCCCAGGCCCTGAATCGCCACCCGCAAGCCTTCCAGGTTGTCGCTGCCGAGACGCGCCAGGGCGGTGGCGCGAATCCCGGTAAACACGCCCATGGCGGTGTGCGGCGAAGGGTCGCCTTCAGCCGTGGTGCTGGTCACATGCTGGGTGTACTGCGCGATGCAGTCCATATCGGCGCTGGACGTACCGCTGTCCATGGCGGTGATGTAGCGGCCATTCAAGGTTTCGATAAACCGCCCGAAGGCTTCGAACAGCGCGCCACGATTCTCGACGTGCGCGGGGCGAATGATCACCGCTTTGCCACCACCTTGCTGCAGGCCAGCCAACGCCGCCTTGTAGCTCATGCCTTGGGCCAGGCGCAGCACATCGCCGATGGCGTCTTGGGTGTCAGCATAGGGTAAGTAGCGACAGCCGCCCAACGCAGGCCCCAGACGACTATTGTGGATGGCGATAATGGCCTGCAGACCGCTTTGCGGGTCCACGGCGAAGTGCAGCGACTCCAGTCGGGCGGTTTCCATCATGACGAACATGCTGTGGCTCCCGTACTGCTTTGCCACTCAGTATAGGCAGCGGCGCTGCCGGCAGGCCTCCAGTGGTCAGTTGCTCAGCACTCACTCGCCCCACGCCATCAACGGGCTGATAAGCCGCCCGGCTATGGGCTAGAACAATCCCAGTGCTTTAGCCTTGGCCACCGCCTGGGTGCGCCGCGATACGCCAAGTTTGCCGTTGATCCGCCGGGCATGGGTCTTGACCGTATGCAGTGAAATAAACAACTGCTCAGCCACTTCCTGATTCGAACAACCCTGGGCGATCAGCTGCAGCACGGCCAGCTCGCGCTGGCTCAGCGTATTGGCCGTTTCGGCCGGCAAGGCGCACTCATTCAGAGGGTTGCCCAGGGTAAACCACAGGCACTGATAACCCAGACGACGGCGTAGCGCTTGCCCCTCCGTCCGCGCCTGCTCGGCCGCGGATTGGTCAGCGTGCGCATCGCAAGCCTCGGCATATGCCAGCAAGAGTTCACTGAGCAGCGCCTGACGCCCCCGGCTCAAGGCTTGATCACGCAGCTGTCGCAAGGCTTCACGCACATCCGCGCCTTGTGCCAGATCCAGCTGCAGCCTTAACAACTGCAGGCGTGGGATCAACTCGGGGAAGTTCGGTGTAGGCAGAATCGCCTTAACCTTCTGCTCATAAGCCAACACTCGATCCACCGCCAGCCGCGCACGTTCATGGTGCCCCTGGGCGATCCACAGGTGACTGCTGGCCAGTAGCAGGGTGCCGCGGTACAGGGTTTCACTGACGTGTTGGCGCTGCATCAACCGCTCGGCTTCGCCCAGCTGAGCAAAGGCCGCAGCCAGGTCGCCCTGCGCCATGGCCAGCTCGGCCAAACCAAGGTAGCCGTGAAATGCAGCGGGATCACCCCAGTTGAGCGCCTGCTCAAGCCCAGCGGCAAAGCCATTGGCCGCCTCGGTACGCCTGCCCTGACGTAACTGCACGCGGGCCAAACGCAGCTGCAGCCGCGCCCGCACCGGGGTATTTTGCAGGGCGCTCAGATGGTTCGCAGTCAACACCCGCTGCAACAGTGTCTCGGCACGGGCAAACTCGCCGCGTGACTCCAACAACAACGCGTGGTCCAGCTCCAGCAGGGCCTCAAAGACAGGGTTGCCGTGCAACCGCGCGCGCTTCAAGGCCTCGAAACTGAGCTTTTGCGCCAGCTCCAAGTCACCCTGACCAATCGCCACTAAGGTCAGTGCCGAGCGGCAGAGCAAGGACTGCGCCCAGGCGCTTTCCGGCAGGCCCTGCAAGGCTTCAAGCAGATGGCTGCGCGCACTGACTGCACAAAGCCGACCGTAGGCGATGATCCCCTGAATCGCCTGCCAGTGAGCAAACAGCTCGCGGGTGCGCAAGCCATCGCTGCGTGGCTGAAACCTGGCCAGCTGATCGATACAGTGCTGCGCCTCATCCAGACGCCCGACCAACAGCAAGACCCAGGCATTCAGCAGAATTAGCCTGGGCGTACTGCACAACAGACTCTCGGGTAACTCGCTGCGCCAGCGCAGGATCAGCGGTAAGTCCTGGCCTTGCAGCACCTGCTCCTCGGTAAAGCGTTCCAAAAAGCTGCTGGCCACCTCCGGCTGTCCGGCCAGCAAGGCATGTTCCACTGCCGCACGAATATCGCCCTGGCTGGCAAACCACTGGCTGGCGTGCACGTGCAGCGCGTTGTAAGCGGTGCCCGCAGTCAACCGTTGCAACAGTGCGGCCAGCGGCGCAAACAAGACAAACCAGCCTTTGCCGGATTCGACTTCCTGAATAAACAAACCACGCTCAATCAGCATACGCAGCCAGTTCGCCCCCTCCCCCACACCAAACAAGTGGTCACACAGCGCGGGGTTAAAGCGAGGCAACTGGGCCAGCTGATAGAACATCTGCAACAGCTCGTGCGGCAGGTCGTGCAACACCTCGCGCTCGACGTACTCAGCGAGCAAGTGATCGTGCTCCACATCCAGCGGCGCACTCGCCTCAGCGGGCTCGGCCTGGGCAGCCAATAAGCGCAGGCGCAATGCCGCCGGCCAGCCGTGAGTAAGCCCGTGCAGCGCGGGCGCCCAGGTGCTGCGGGCCGGATCCAGCTGCTGCAGCCAGCCTGCAACCTCGGCCTCGGTAAACGACAGATCAGTTGCGCCCAACTCCAGCAGTTCGCCTTCCAGCAGCAGCCGCGACAAATTGCAGGCCGGCCGGCGGCGACTGCCCAGCCACCAGCACACGCTGGCGGAGGTCACCGAGAGCAATTGATTGAGGACGTCATCCAGATCGCTGTCCGGCCGTGCCGGGTAATCATTGAGCATGATCCACAGACGTCGCGTCTCCTGCGCCAGCGCCATCAGCACTTCGCCAGCCGTTAACTGTGCCGGGTAACCGAGCAGCGTGCCCAGTTGCTGCACCAGCTGCTCGGCCGACATACCTTCAACGACACAATTGAGCCAAATGACGCGGCAGTCTGGCGGGCACTCACGGGCACAGTCGGCCAGCAATACGCTCTTGCCAAACCCGGCAGGCGCGATCAGCAGCCGCAGCTGGCAGTCTTGGGCGAGCAGCCGTTGCTGCAGGGTTACGCGCGGAATATGGCCGGGAGGTGGGCGCTTAACGCTGCCGCAGGAAGACGCAGCGACGCTCAGCGTAAAAGGCGCTAATGCGTTCATGGCGGCTCATTTTATTGTTGTACGGGAACCGGATCATCGGAGGCTAAACCTCAACATCTGAGGCTTACAGCTCTATCAACGCAGGTGATGATGGATGATAAAAAAAGCGGCCCGCAGGCCGCTAAATCACGGAGTAATACCTATGCCTTGAGGGTTAACGCACGCCTGAGCTACGCAAAGCGGCCGGCGTGTAGTCCGCTGCGGAGGCCTTGAAGCCGAAGTTGTACGCTGACTTTTCTTCGTTCTTCATGCCCAAGGCCAAATAGCGACCGGCCACCAGGTCGTACAGCGCCTCCAGGGTGTAACCCGGCACCTGATGGTTGAAGTACTGCTGAGCATGGCCCTCCGCCACACGCCACAGTTGCCCACGACCATCGTAGTGGTCGACCAGGGCGATCTGCCAGCTGTCTTCGTCGACATACATATGACGCTTGGCATAAATATGCCGCTCACCGCTCTTCAGCGTGGCCACCACCTCCCAAACCCGGTGCAGCTCGTAACGGGTCAGGTCCTGATTAATGTGCCCGGCTTTGATTACATCGTCGTAATCCAACGATGGCGAATCGAGCTTGTAGCTGTTGTACGGAATGTACATCTCCTTCTTGCCGACCAACTTCCAGTCGTAGCGATCCGGCGCGCCGGAAAACAAATCGAAGTTGTCGGCCGTGCGCATACCGTCAGCGGCGGTGCCCGGACCGTCGTAGGCTACCTGCGGCGCGCGGCGTACCCGGCGCTGACCGGCGTTATAGATCCAGGCCAGGCGCGGTTCCTTGACCTGATCAATGGTCTCGTGGACCAGCAACACGTTACCAGCCAGGCGCGAGGGAGCCGTTACACGCTGCTTGAAATAGAGCAGCACGTTATTGCCCTTGGCCGGATCCAGGTCCGGCATATCCGCCGGGAACGCCACCTCATCCTCGAACTTTACCAAGCTGTAAGAACCATTGGTCTGTGGCGTGGCTTGAGTGACCACCCGCCGGGTGTTACCGCCACGGTAACGGGTGATGTGGTTCCAGACCACCTCGACGCCGGTCTTGGGAATCGGGAAGGCGTAGTAGCGGCTGGCATTGAAGTTCTGCAGGCCATTGCCACCATCTACCGGCGAGGTATTCAGCGCACTGACCTTGGCCGCAGCACCAATTTCCGCAGGCACCGAGGTCGTACGATGGGTTGCATAAACAGGGATTTTGTAGCTATCCGCATAGCGCTTGAGCATGGCCAACTGGCCGGCTGAGAGCTTGTCCTTATACTGCTCGGCATTGGCGGCGGTGATGGTGAACAGCGGTTGCTCACTGGCAAACGGGTCGGCGAGAAAGCCTTTGTCATCGACTGCGGCGGCGTTGGTAGGCAGTCCACCGCCCCAGGTCGGGATACTGCCATCGGCATTACCCGCGACTTCGCCCCCCAGTGGCGTCAGGCTGGTGCCTAATTGTGCGGCCTCTTGCTCTGCAACGGCGGCCATCACGCTGCTGGCTAACAAGCTCAGCGCCAGCGCGCCAGCTTGCAGGATTCTTGTGTTTTTCATTGATACGGATCCTTTTGCACTGCGTTGATCAGAAGTTCACACCAAAGCTCAGGGCGACAAAGTCACGGTCGACGTTGGTGTTGTAATCACCACCAAAGAAGTCGGTGTAACTGAGGCTGGCGGTGTAGGTGTTCTGGTAATCGGCATTCAAACCGAGGCTGACGGCCTTAGCCCCCTCACTGAAGTTGGGGCCATAACCATCGACGTCATGCGACCAGGCGATGCTCGGGGTCAGGTTGATCCCGGCGAAGACGTTGCTGTACTCAGCACTGGCGCGCAGGCGATAGCCCCAGGAGCTGCTGGTGATAAAGCCGTCATCGTTGCACTCGTCTGGGTTGGCGGTATTCAGCGCTGCGGTACAAGTGCCATTACTGGCCAGCTC
>JAWWDH010000251.1:0-5198 GCA_033720015.1 Pseudomonas sp. | reverse complement strand
GCTGGAGAAGATCAGCAGGAACTTCAGCCGCTCCAGCAACGGGTAGGACTCATCCAGCGCCTGTTCCAGCACGCGGATATTGAATTGCAGTTGGGAAAGCTCGCGGTGGATATACAGGCTGCTGTCATCCAGGTTGTGGATCACCACCGGCGCCGGTGTAACCGGCGCGGGGGCCTCAATGACAGGCGTTTCCACGGCTAAAACCTCGTCGACGCCCGGCTGGGCGTCTGCTAATTCAGGGGTACTGAGTCCTTCGGTGTTCATTGCAAAGTCCTGGAGGGGCTACTACCCCTGTTTCAGCAGTTCTGCCGCGCGCACGGCGAAATAAGTCAGGATGCCATCGGCACCCGCACGTTTGAAGGCGGTCAGTGATTCGAGAATCACCGCCTCGCTCAACCAACCATTCTGGATAGCCGCCATGTGCATGGCGTACTCACCACTGACCTGATAGACAAAGGTCGGCACTTTGAATTCCGTTTTGACCCGCCAGAGGATATCCAGATAGGGCATGCCCGGCTTGACCATAACCATATCCGCGCCTTCGGCTAGGTCAGCGGCCACTTCATGCAGGGCCTCATCGCTATTGGCTGGGTCCATCTGGTAGCTGGCCTTGTTGGCCTTGCCCAAATTGGCCGCCGAACCCACTGCGTCGCGGAACGGCCCGTAGTAGGCGCTGGCGTACTTGGCCGAGTAGGCCATGATGCGCACATTAGTGTGATCGGCCAGCTCCAGCGCTTCGCGAATCGCCTGCACGCGGCCATCCATCATGTCTGACGGCGCGACCACCTGAGCACCGGCGGCGGCATGCGAGAGCGCCTGCTTGACCAGCGCATCGACGGTGATGTCGTTCTGCACATAGCCGTCAGCATCAAGAATGCCGTCCTGCCCGTGAGTGGTAAACGGGTCCAGGGCCACATCGCTGATCACGCCCAGCTCGGGGAATTTCGCCCGCAATGCACGAATCGCGCGCTGAGCAATACCGTCCGGGTTCCAGGCTTCTTCAGCCAGCAGCGACTTCTTCTCCAGCGGCGTCACCGGGAACAAGGCCAGCGCGGGAATACCCAAAGCCACCCAGTGCTCGGCTTCCTTGAGCAGCAGGTCGATGGACAAACGCTCGACACCGGGCATTGAAGCAATTGCTTCACGGCGGTTTTCACCGTCGAGGACGAACACCGGCAAAATCAAGTCGTCGACGCTCAGGCGGTTTTCACGCACCAGACGGCGGGAAAAATCATCACGGCGATTACGGCGCAGGCGAGTGGCGGGAAACAGGCGGCTTGCAGGGGTAAAGCTCACGGCAGACTCCAAGGCCCGTAGCGACGGGCGAGTGTGACAGTTATAAGCGGCCATTATGACCAAAGTATGACAACGCATCACTGCACTGCGACCGCTTGCCGCAAGATCAGCCAGCATAGCGCCGGGAGTCTGACGAAGCTATGTGGCAGGCGCACGGGGCACGCTCACCGCTCCGGGCCTGAACACACTCACCCTGCAACAGCCTGCGCCGGCCCACCGTGCTTGAACCTGCAAGGGTAACAACGCGCCTCTAAGCAGGCACGGCCGCTTGCCCGCGTGGAGTCCAGAACAGCGCGCCGAGGCTGATCAGGCTGTAACCCAGCAGCAATATCCAGAGCAATGGCTGCACCGTCAGCAAACCCAGCTGCAGCGCCAACCAGAAAGCCGGCAGGTTCAGCAGCAACCGCAGCACTTCCAGGCGTATGGCGCTGGGACGGTTTTCTAACCAGCTGCCGATGGCATACAACCCCACGGCCATCCAAGCCACGCCTAGCAACATCTGCGCCTGGCTCAACTCACCACCCAGCCCCATCAGCAGCGTACCGCCCAGCACATACAGGCTGAACTGCACCCCGGCATAGACTTTCTGCGCCAGGCTCAACGGCACATCGAATTTAACGAACTGACTGAGATCCACCTTGCTCTGCGGGTACTTGGCCGCCACATCGGCGGGCCGCCAGCCGGTGCGCATAAACCAGATGCGCAGCTTGTCCCACCAGGACTCAGCCCGCCGCGCATCACGCCACAGCGCCACATAGAACTGCGCATTGGCCCACAGCGGGTTCCAGCTGGCCAGTGGCGTGGTTACACCGAATATCACCGGTTGCGCGTCCAGCTCCTCTTGGAAGGTGCCAAACAATCGGTCCCAGAGAATGAACACGCCGCCGTAATTGCGATCCATATACACAGCATTTTGCGCATGGTGCACGCGGTGGTTGGACGGCGTGATAAACAGCCATTCAAGCCAGCCCAGCTTGGCGATATGCCGGGTATGCACCCAAAACTGATAGAGCAGATTCAGCGCGGCCACAGTCAGGAATACCAGCGGTGGCACGCCAACCACGGCCATCGGCAGGTAGAAGATCCAGCCGAAGATAAACCCGGTGCTGGTTTGCCGCAGTGCAGTGGAAAGGTTGTAGTCCTCGCTTTGGTGATGCACCGAATGCGCGGCCCAGAGCACGTTGCGCTCATGCCCCAGGCGGTGGTTCCAGTAGTAACAAAAGTCGTACATGACAAACGCAAACAGCCAGACCCACAGGCTGCTGGCTGACAGTTCAAACAGCGCCAGTTGTTGCCAGGCCAGGGTATAAGTGAGCAGGCCCACGGCTTTGGTCAGCAGCCCGACAGTGGTCGACAACACCCCGGCGCTGAGGCTGTTGATTGTGTCGGAGAAGCGATACGTCCTGACCCCGCGCCAACGGTCGAGCAGCAGCTCCAAGCCGATCAGGGCAAGGAAAAACGGTATGGCATACAGAATGTAATTCATGGTTTCACCCGTGGCATAAAACGCCATATCGCTGCACGCGGCTAACGGCTAGGATTGCTTAATCAAGCCTAGCCCAGCAGGGCACCTGCCCTAGCGGCATACCATGCCAACCTGGGTAGCATTTGGCGACAGCCAGAGCCTGTTTGCGCTCGACTGCGCGCCGGGCCTACAGCGTTAACAGGCGCCAGGGACACAACTCAACCGGTTACAGCTGGTAACTCAGGAGAATTTAATGAACAAGAAAGTCGCGGTAATTCTTTCCGGCTGTGGCGTTTATGACGGCGCGGAAATCCATGAAAGCGTGATCACCCTGCTGCGTCTCGATCAGCGCGGCGCGGCGGTGCAGTGTTTCGCCCCCAATGTCGCGCAGCTGCACGTGGTTGATCACTACAGCGGCGATGAGATGGACGAGACGCGCAACGTACTGGTCGAGTCGGCGCGTATCGCCCGCGGCAAGATCAAGGACGTCAAAGAGCTGCATGTCGGCGACTTCGACGCGCTGATCATGCCTGGCGGTTTCGGCGTGGCGAAGAACCTCTCCGACTTCGCCATCAGTGGCGCCAACTGCACGGTACAGCCGGACGTGCTGAGCGCCACCCAGGCCTTTGTCAGCGCCGGCAAGCCGGTGGGGCTGATGTGCATCGCCCCGGCGCTGGCGGCAAAAATCTTTGGCAGCGGGGTAATCTGCACCATCGGCAACGACCATGAGACCGCTGCAGCACTGGTCAAAATGGGCGCACAGCATCACGAATGCGAAGTCAGTGAACTGGTCGAAGACAGCGAGCGCAAACTGGTCAGCACTCCGGCCTATATGTTGGCGCAGTCGATCAGCGAAGCCGCCTCGGGAATCAACAAGCTGGTTGACCGGGTCCTGGAGCTCAGCCATCCCGTGTGAAACAGCGGTCTGATCAGCCACTGATCAGGCCAATCATGCCAATGCGCGCGGTACTCCGGCCGCGCCACTGGTCAGATCGTTGCCACTGCGTCAGGTTGGTCATCCCATACACCAAGGCGCGCCCCATGAGCCAAGCCCCTTTTCAGCTGACCGACGAGTTGCAGCAAGCCGTCAGCAACTTCTTTCAGCGCATCCCGTTCAACCAGATGCTCGGCATTGAGCTGGATGAGCTGAGCACTCAGCGCGTGACCATGCACCTGCCGATGAAGCCCGAGCTGATCGGCAACTTCGTCCACGGCATTTTGCATGGCGGGGTGATCTCCTCACTGCTGGATGTGGCCGGCGGGGCCATGGCGCTGATCGGTGCTTTCGACAAACACCAACACCTGTCCAGCGCCGAACGCATGGCGCGGCTGTCCAAGCTGGGCACCATCGATCTGCGCATTGATTACCTGCGCCCTGGGCGCGGCCAGCGCTTTACCGCCAACGCCGTGCTGCTGCGCAGCGGTAACAAGGTAGCCGTGGTGCGCAGCGAGCTGCACAGCGATGACGGCACCCTGGTCGCGGTTGGCACCGGCACCTACCTCTGCGGCTAAGCCTCAGGCCTGGCGCTGCAGGCGCGTGAGGATACGGTCCAGGCTGTTGGCGAACGCCTGCTTGTCGCGTTCGCCATACGGCGGTTGACCACCACCGACCTGACCCGCCTCACGCAACTCGGTGAACAGGTTACGCACCGCTAACTTGTCACCCATATTGCGCTCATCAAACTCACGCCCCCGCGGATCAAGCACCGCCACGCCTTTCTTCACCAGGCGATCAGCCAGCGGCACGTCACTACAAATCACCAGTTCGCCGGGCAGCGCGTGCTCGACCAAATAATCATCGGCAGCGTCCGGGCCACTGGGTACCACGATCAGCCGCACACAGCTGTACGTCGGCTTAACCTGAGACTGACCGGCCACCAGCAGCACCTCAAAACGTCGTTTCAAGGCGAATTTAACCACCTGATCCTTGGCCGCCTTGGGGCAGGCATCGGCATCAATCCAGACTCGCATGGCGCAGCAATCTCCTTAGACGCTAAAGCCGACATGGTAAGCCATGCCGGCAACCCCTGGGTCCTTAGACGGCCAGCCGCCGACGCTCACCCAGCCAGCTACGACCGTAGAGCAAGGCAATCGCCAGCAACGCGGCGGCCTGGGCCGACAGGCCGTAAGCATCAGCATGGATGCCCAGCCAGTCGAACTCAAAGAACGCCAGCGGCCGCGTGCCGAGCACACCGGCCTCTTGCAACGCGGCAATGCCATGCCCGGCAAACACCACCGACAGCGCACAGAGCAACAGCGCATTAGCCCCAAAGAAGGTTGCTAAAGGCAGCTTGCGTGAGCCCCGCAGGATCACCCAAGCCAGCCCGAGCAGCAGCACCAAGGCCGCTGCCGCGCCGGCCAGAACCATGCCATGGCCTTGCGGCCCAGCCTGTAGCCAGAGGGTTTCGTAGAACAGGATGACCTCGAACAGCTCGCG
>JAWWDH010000250.1:0-5219 GCA_033720015.1 Pseudomonas sp. | reverse complement strand
TTCCGGGTCGTAGGCGGGGTCCTTGATGTTCTCGTTATATGACCACTGCGTCGGCGGCATGCCGTTGACTGCCAGCTGTCCGGCGCTCTGGTACACCGCGTCGATGATCCCTTGCTTGTTCACCGCCATGTCCATGGCCTGGCGCACTTCGAGTTTGTCGAAGGGCGGGTGGGTAACGTTGTAGGCGATATAGCCGACGTTGAACCCGGCCTGCTCGGGCATATCCAGATTCGGGTCTTTCTGCAGTGCATCCAAATCCGCCGGGCGGGGGAACAGGGTGACCTGGCATTCGCCGGCCTTGAGCTTCTGCATGCGTACCGAGGCGTCGGTGTTGATGGCGAAGATCAGGTTGTCGAGCTTCACCTCATCCGGCTGCCAGTATTCCTTGTTGCCCTTGAAACGGATAACCGCATCTTTCTGGTAACGACTGAATACGAATGGCCCGGTGCCGATCGGCTTCTGGTTGATGTCGGCGGCTTTGCCGGCCTTGAGCAGGCTATCGGCATATTCGGCGGACTGGATCGAGGCGAAGCTCATCGCCAGGTTCTGGATAAAGGCGGCGTCAACTTCGTTGAGGCTGAACTTGACGGTCATGTCGTCGAGTTTTTCGATCTTGGCGATGTTGGCGTCCATACCCATGTCGGTGAAATAGGGGAATTCCGACGGGTAGGCTTTGCGGAACGGGTGATCCTTGTCGAGCATGCGCTGGAAGGTGAACAGCACGTCATCGGCGTTGAAGCTGCGGCTTGGGGTGAAGTACTCGGTGGTATGGAACTTCACGCCTGGGCGTAGATGAAAGGTGTAGTTCAGGCCGTCTTCGCTGATGTCCCACTTCTCGGCAAGACCAGGAATCACCGCGGTGCCGCCGCGCTCGAACTGGCTCAAACGGTTGAACACGGTTTCCGCTGCGGCATCGAAGTCGGTGCCGGTGGTGTACAGGCCCGGGTCGAACCCAGCTGGGCTGCCTTCGGAGCAGAACACCAGGTTATTGGCGGCGCTGGCAAGCGGGGTGCTGGCGATCAGCCCAGCGGCGAGTAAAGCCTGGATGACGGCGTTCTTACGCATAGTGACCTCATGGTTATTGTGGTTGTGATCCTGAGGGGGTTCTTGTGGAGACCTTGGGAGAAACTATGCAGGGCATGTGCCGCAGGCAAGCGGCATGTCGCAGTAGAGGCAGGATTTGCGGTGCAGTTATCTGTTGTTGTCGCATTTTTATAACTGTGTGGGGAAAACATGGCAAAGCGCCGCTATCGTCTGATAACGGCGCTGCTTCTGTTTGTAGCAGTTTTCACGGCATCTGCACTTCAATCACCCCATCGGCGTTGATGTTGACCTGGCTGGTGCCGGCTTCGATCTCCGGTGTCACCGCCGCATCCATCATCGCCGCGCCTTTCATCATTTCCATGCGCATCGGCATCGGACGTTGGAAACCGCCCGTATTCAGGCTCAGGCTGACCAGCTTGTAGCCACTGCCACCCAACGCTTCAGTGGCAAGCTGGGCGCGGGCTTTGAAGGCGCTTACGGCATCCTTGAGCAGAGCGTCTTCGCGGGTCTTGCGGGTATCGTCGGCAATGCTGAAGCTCATCCCGCCCATTTTCAGGGTTTGCAGCATTTCGCCGGTGAGCTTGGACAGGGCGCTGAAGTCAGCGCTTTCCAGGCGCAACTCGGCACGCTCGCGCCAGGCGGTGATTTTCTGGCCCTTGTCGTCGTAGACCGGGTAACTGTTACGGCTGCCGGAGGCGACGCTGACGCCTTTAATCTTGCGCGCCTGGGCGATGCTGGCGTTGAGGGTCTTGCTGATTTGTGCGGCGAGGGCGGCCGGGTCGCTGTCCTGAGCTTCGCTGTAAAGGGTGACGTGCATCAGGTCATGGGTGATTTCCTGGTTGACCTCGGCGCGCAGCGCGACCTGGTTGTAGCGTGCATCTTCGGCCATGGCCGTGGCGCTCATCAGGGCAGTAGCGGTCAGCAGTAGGGCGGTGGCGAGGCGGGACAATGGCAGCATGACGATTCCTTTGTGTGGTGGGCGCATGGGCTATGCGCGGCTTTCCTGAGGGTAGACGTAGCTATCTGACTGAACGGGTTGGCTCAGGTTCACTTACAGATAGGCGCAGCCCGCTGCGGCGTGTTGCCGCAGTTGGCTGCGCAGGCGCTTGGTTATACTCCTGCGGCCCACCCGATGGGCACCTTTGAGCATCTGGGAGATTCTATGCTCGCACCTGTGCAGCTACTGTCGGCGAGCCGGCAAAACCTTTGGCGCCTGACCCTAATCCGTATTCTGGTGCTGGCCGCACAGGCCGGTTCAGTGGGCCTGGCCTATAAATCCGGGGCGTTGCCGCTGCCCTGGCTGGAGCTGAGCGTCACCCTCGGGGTTTCCCTGGTGCTGTGCTTGCTGACTGCGCTGCGCCTGCGCGGGCCGTGGCCGGTGACTGAGCAGGAGTACGCCGTGCAACTGGCCTGCGACCTGATCATCCACAGCCTGTTGCTGTATTACTCGGGTGGCTCGACCAACCCCTTCGTTTCCTATTACCTGGTGCCGCTGACCATTGCGGCGGCCATCCTGCCCTGGCTGTACACCATCACCCTGTCGGGGCTGGCGTTGGGCGGTTACACCTTTTTGTTGATCTGGTCGCACCCATTGGATTTACCGCAGGGGCCACGGGAAAGCCTGCTGATCTATGGTATGTGGCTGAGTTTCGCCTTGGCTGCCGGTTTGATCACCTTCTTCGTGGCGAAAATGGCCGAAGAGCTGCGTCACCAGGAAGAACTGCGCGCCGAGCGCCGTGAAGAAGGCCTGCGTGACCAACAGCTGCTCGCTGTGGCAACCCAGGCTGCCGGCGCCGCCCACGAATTGGGCACACCGCTGGCGACCATGAGTGTGCTGATCAAGGAGCTGCGCCGCGAGCACCAAGAACCGACCCTGCAAGAGGATCTGGCGGTGCTGCAGGAGCAGGTCAAGCTATGCAAAGAAACCCTGCAGCATCTGGTGCGCGCCGCCGAGGCGGATCGGCGTCAGGCGGTGGTCGAGCTGTCGTCGGTGGAATGGCTGGAGGCTGCGCTCAATCGCTGGCACCTGATGCGCCCGGAAGCCAGTTACCGTTATCAGTGCCAGGGGCGCGGCACGCCACCACGTTTGATGCCGCCGGCTGACCTGACTCAGGCGCTGCTTAACCTGCTGAACAACGCCGCCGATGCCTGTCCGGACAAACTGGACATTCGCCTGGACTGGGACCACCAATGGCTGCGTCTGAGTATTCGGGATTTTGGCGATGGCGTACCGCTGGCGATTGCCGAGCAGCTGGGGCGACCGTTCTTCACCACCAAGGGCAAGGGTTTTGGTCTCGGCTTATTCCTCAGTCAGGCCAGCGTCACCCGTGCCGGCGGCACGGTTAAACTGTATAACCACGAAGAAGGCGGCACGCTCACCGAGCTGAAGTTGCCGCGCGCCTATGGCCGAGCCTAAGGAAGCATTGAGTATGAGTGACGAAGTTCTGTTCGAGGGTGAGGAGCAACCGCACCTGCTGCTGGTCGATGACGACCCCACCTTCACCCGTGTCATGGCGCGTGCCATGAGTCGTCGTGGCTTGCGGGTTTCCACCGCAGGCTCCGCTGAAGAAGGCCTGGCGTTGGCTGAGCAGGATCTGCCGGATTATGCCGTGGTTGACCTGAAAATGGAGGGTGATTCCGGCCTGGTGCTACTGCCCAAGCTGCTGGAGCTGGACGCCGAAATGCGTGTGGTGATTCTCACCGGCTATTCGAGCATCGCTACTGCGGTGGAGGCGATCAAGCGCGGTGCCTGCAATTACCTGTGCAAGCCCGCCGATGCCGACGATGTGCTGGCAGCGCTACTGACCCAGCATGCTGACCTGGACACCCTGGTGCCGGAAAACCCGATGTCGGTGGACCGCCTGCAGTGGGAGCATATCCAGCGCGTACTCAGCGAGCATGAAGGCAATATCTCCGCCACGGCCCGCGCCCTGGGCATGCACCGGCGCACTTTGCAGCGCAAGTTGCAGAAGCGCCCTGTGCGGCGCTGAGCAGGATTTTTCCATGATGAAAGGTTGCTGAAAGCTTTTCGCGAGGCGGCCTTGTTATCATTAGCGCCCTATCTAAGTAGTTGCCAGGGGCTGTCATGCTCGCCGTTGTCCAGCAAACCATCAGCGTTACGGCTCCGGTGTTTTCCATGCTGTTTCTCGGCGTGGTGCTCAAGCGCCTCGCGCTGATTGATGCGGCGTTTATCAACACCGCTTCGACCCTGGTGTTTCGCGGCACCCTGCCGACCTTGTTGTTTCTGGGGATCATCAAGGCAGACCTGAGCACCGCGTTACAGCCGGCCCTGCTCCTGTATTTTGTCCTGGCGACTCTGGGCTGCTTTCTGTTGGCCTGGGGCTGGTCGGTCTTGCGCTGCCCCGAGGCGGATCGCGGTATCTACACTCAGGGCGCTTTTCGCGGTAATAACGGCATTGTCGGCTTGGCGCTGGCGACCAGCATGTACGGCGACTACGGGCTGTCGGTGGGGGCGGTGCTCGGCGGTGTGGTGATTCTTACGTACAACGTGCTGTCGGCGATCATCCTGGCGATCTACAGCCCACAGGCCAAGACCGATGTTTGGAGCCTGACGAAGAACATTGCGAGCAATCCGTTGATCGTCGGCGTATTGCTGGCGATTCCGTTTGCCGCCTGGGAAATCCCTCTGCCCGAGTGGTTGCTGACATCCGGGGGCTATTTTGCGCAGATGAGCCTGCCGCTGGCGTTGATCTGCATCGGCGCCACGCTGACGTTGGACTCCTTGCGCCAGGGCAGTGGTGTGGCGGTCAGTTCGAGCCTGATGAAGGTGCTCTGGTTGCCGCTGTTGGCCACCTTGGGTGCGGGGCTGTGCGGTTTTCGCGGGGCTGATCTGGGGATTCTGTTTCTGTATTTCGTCAGCCCGACGGCGGCGGCCAGCTTTGTTATGGCCAAGGCGGTAGGGGGCAATTATCAGTTAGCCGCGGCGATTATTGTTATCACTACCTTGGCGTCGGTGATCAGTACCAACCTGGGGTTGTTGGCCTTGCAGTGGGTGGGCTGGATCTAGCGCTGTTGGCGGGCCTAGCGCAGGCACAAAAAAGCCGACGTTCGCGTCGGCTTTTTGCTGTTCAGGCGTTTAGGTGCTCTGGAAGTCGTCGATCACTTCCTGCGCTGCGCGGAAGGCGTCGATGGCGGCGGGGACGCCGGCATACACC
>JAWWDH010000249.1:0-5220 GCA_033720015.1 Pseudomonas sp. | reverse complement strand
GTGCTCGTCCAGCACCACGTAACCGAGCAGCAAGGCCACCACAGGGTTGACGAAGGCGAACGTCGACACCAGGCTCGGCCGTACTTCACGCAGTAGCCAGAAGTACGCGGGATACACTCCCAGGCTCACCGGCAAGACCAGATATGCCAGCCAGAGCCAGGCGTTGCTGCTGATGCTGCGCAAATCGAGGCTTTGCCAATCGCCATGCCACAGGCCGAACAAGCCGAGCAGCAGTGCACCGATCAGCATTTGTAGGCTCAGCCCCAGCCAGCTGGAGCGAAACGGCGGGCGTTGGCGTAACAGCCAGGCTCCGCACGCCCAAAGCAGGGTGGCGCCGACCACCAGTAAGCCGGCGAGCCATTGTTCGACGGAGGCGCTCTGGTCCAGGCCGTTATTCATCAGCAGGACAATCCCGCTGCAGGCCAGTGCCAGGCCGCACATCACCCACAATGGCGGGCGTTCGCCGAGCAGCCACTCCAGTGCCACGCTCCACAGCGGCAGGGTGGTGTAGAGCATGGCCAGCATGCCGGTTGGCAAAAACTGGTTGGCGTAGATCAATGCGCCCTGGCCGACTGCGATCAGGCTTAAACCGCCCAGCAATACCCCGCCCCAATCGCTGCGCTGAATACGCAGCTGGCCGCTGAGGATTACCCATGACAGGGCCAATAGCCCGGCAAAGGAAAAGCGCAGACTGCCGATGACGAAGGGTGGCACTTCCAGCAGCAGGAAGTGGTTAGCCAGGTAGGTGGTGCCCCACCCCAGATAAATAATGGCGAAAGCGCCTATCAGCAACAATGTGCGGGCGCGTGCAGCGGACTCAGGCATGGGCAACCTAGAAACAACGGTGCGCCGAGAATCGGCGCAGGGTGTGGGTTAGTGTGCGGCACCGCCGGTGGCGCCGGGCGGCAGCTGACGGGTCAGCAGCACGGCGAGCATGCTGATAACGAGGGCGATGCCAATACAATGGAAGGCGTCATTGTAGGCCATGATCGCCGCCTGTTGATGGGTGATTTCGCTGAGTTTGGCCAGGGCGGCCTGCTCACTGCCCAGCTTCTCGGTCAGCAGTGCCAGGCGCTCGGCGACCTGCGGATTGCTCGGCACCAGGGATTCGCGCAGGTAGTCAAAATAGGTCTTGGCGCGGCTGTCGAGCAGGGTCGCCAGCAGGGCAATGCCGATGGCGCCGCCAAGGTTGCGCAGGATGTTGAACAGACTCGACGCCGAGCCGGCATCTTGCGGCATGATGTAGGCGGTGGCGATCAGGGAAATGGTCACCATCACCAGCGGTTGGCCGAGCGCGCGAATGATCTGAATGTGGTTGAACTGCTCGCCTGCAAAATCCGGGTTGAGCACCCCCGAGGCGAAGCTGGCCGCCCCGAACAGGCCGAAGCCAATCGCGCAGAGCCATTTGGGCGAGACTTTTTTCATCATCAGCGGCACCAGCGGAATGATGAATAGCTGCGGCACCCCCATCCACATGATCACTTCGCCGATTTGCAGGGCGTTGTAGCCTTGGATTTGCGCCAGATACAGCGGCAGCACATAAATCGAGCCATACAGGCCCATGCCTAGGCCGACACTGGAAATACTCGACAGGCCGAAGTTGCGCTCACGCAGCACGCCCAGGTTGATCAGTGGGTTGGGTCTTGATGTCTGTAGGATGAAAAACAACACCAGGCTGATCGCAGCAACGCTGCCCAGGCCGCTGATCAGGCTGGACTCCAGCCAGTCCTTGCGATGGCCTTCCTCAAGGAAAACCTGCAGGCAGCCAAGCCCTAGGCCGAGGGTGAGAATGCCGGCGTAATCGGTGTTCTTCAGCAGCTCCCAATGTGGCGCTTTTTTCTCCAGGCCGTAGAGAATCCCGGCAATCATCAGCAGGCCGGGCGGTACGTTGATGTAGAAGATGTATTCCCAGCCGAAGTTCTCGGTCAGCCAGCCACCGAGTGTGGGGCCGATTGAGGGGGCAAAAGTCGCGGTCAGGGCGAACAGTGCCATGCCTTTGGCGCGGTGGTGTTCGGGCAGTTTGATCAGCGTCAGGGTAAACGCCAGCGGGATCAGCGCGCCGCCGGTAAAGCCCTGCATGGCGCGGAATACGATCATGCTCTCCAGGCTCCAGGCCATTGAGCAGAGCAGTGATGAGAACAAAAAGCCGATCGACACCCACACGGCCAGGCGGCGTGCCGAGAGCAGCTGCACCAGCCAGGCGGTGAGCGGAATCATGATGATTTCCGCGACCAGATAGGAGGTGGAAATCCACGAGCCTTCTTCCAGGGTGGCTGACAGTGCGCCCTGGATATCCTTGAGCGATGAGTTGGTGATCTGAATATCCAGCACGGCCATAAATGCGCCGAGCATCACGCTCATCACGGCAATCCAGTCGCGTCGGCTCGGTTCGCCGGTGGGGCGAATCAGTGCATCAGCCGCCATGGCGAGCGTCAGCGCTGATATCGACTTTTACTTCGACCGACATGCCGGGGCGGATCAGTCCTTTGAGTGGGTTGTCGGCGGCGAAGGTCAGCTTCACCGGAATGCGTTGCACCACCTTGGTGAAGTTACCGGTGGCGTTGTCTGGAGGCAGCAGGCTGAACTGCGCGCCCGAGGCGGCGAACAGGCTGTCTACCTGGGCATCGATAGGGGTGTCGGGGTAGCTGTCGAAGGTCAGCTCGGCGCTCTGGCCGGGGTGCATGCGGCCGATCTGGGTTTCCTTGAAGTTGGCCTGAATCCAGACGTCCTGGTCGGGAACCAGCGACAGCAGGTAGGCGCCCGGCTGCACTACGTGGCCATTGCGTGCGGCACGTTGGCCGACAAAGCCGCTGATGGGGGCGTGGATTTGTGTGCGTGTGAGGTTCAGTTCGGCTTGCGCCAGGTCGCTACGGGCGCTGTTGATCTGCGCTTGCAGGCGTTTGATCTGCGCGTTGAGGGTGTTGATTTGCTGGCGCTGGGCTTGCAGATCGGCCTGCGCCTTGCTGACCTGCGAGCGGGCAATACGGCTGTCAGTCGCCAGGCTGGTGACGCGCTCTTCGGAGACGAAGCCTGGCTTGCGCAGGGCCTGGGCACGCGAAAGGTCGACCTGGGTGCGGCCCAGGGTTGCTTCGCTGGCGGCTACATCTGCCTGGCTGGCGGCAATCAGGCTGGCTTGTTGTTCCAGGGTGCTGCGCGCTTGGCTCAGTTCGGCCTCGCGGGTGGCGAGTGTGGCCTCGGCACGCTGTTTGGCCAGTTCGAAATCGGCACTTTCCAATACCAGCAACAGCTCGCCTTTCTCTACATGCTGGTTGTCCTGCACCAGAACCTGCTCAATGCGCGCCCCCAGTTGGCTGGATACGCGGGTGATCTCGCCTTGTACGTAGGCGTTGTCGGTCGTTTCAAGGTAACGGCCGACCAGCAACCAGTGGCCGAGGAGGGCGGCGACAATCAGGCCTAGAGCAGTCAGGAAGATGAACAGGCGGCGTTTCAGCTGGGTGGGCATGGCGGGCGCTCGTGGCTCTGGCAAAAGTGTAAGCAAATTTACCAGTGTTCCTTTCGCGCCTGTAGTCGCTAGACTTCATAAACTTTGTTGCTTATAGGGAACAATCATGGGGCTGGATGATGCGCTGATTTTCACGCGGGTGGTGGAGTGCCACAGCTTTACCTTGGCGGCGCAAGGACTGGGCATGCAGAAGTCGACGGTGAGCCGGCGGATTGCCTTGCTGGAGGAACGCCTTGGCGTGCGTTTGCTCAATCGCACCACGCGCAAGCTACGCCTTACCGAAGTCGGTCAGGCTTATTACGAACGCTGCCGGCAGATCATGCTCGATTTCGCCGAGGCCGAGCAGGCCGTGATGCAGTTGCAGCAGGAGCCTTCCGGGTTGCTGCGGATTACTGCGCCGATTGAGTTTGGGCAGTTGTTTCTCGGCCGCGTACTGGGCGATTTTATGCGCCTGTATCCGCATATCAGCGCTGAAGTTGAGCTGACCTCGCGGCACGTTGATCCGGTGGAAGAGGGGGTGGACATCGCCATTCTGGTCGGCCAGCCACAGGACTCAACCCTGATCGCACGCAAGGTGTTTGAAACCAGTCGCCGTCTATACGCCAGCCCTGGCTACCTGGCTCTGCATGGTACGCCGCAGCGTGTAGGCGAGTTGCACGCGCACCGGGCGATTGTGCTGCCGAATGACTCATCACGTTACTGGCCGTTGTTGGGTGAGAGCATCGCCTGTCAGCGTATTTTGGCCTGCAACAACATCACCTTTGCCCGCGAGGCGGCGCTGGCGGGAGCGGGAATTGCCGGCTTGCCCATCATGATCAGTGCGCTGGCGGTTGCTGAAGGGCGCTTGGTCGAGCTGCTGCCGGAAGCCAGCCTGCCAGTGGGTGAGTTGTACGCGGTTTATCCTTCGCGGCGTTTCCAGGCTATGAAGGTGAAAACCTTCCTGGATTTCCTGATGACCAGTCTGCCGCTGTCGGATGGTCGGTTGCTGGAGCCAGCGGCGGCCAGCCTGTTAATATCGCGGCCTTGAAACGATTGCCCGTTGCACATTCCTCTGAGAGCTGCCATGACCACCGTTCGTACCCGTATCGCGCCGTCGCCCACTGGTGATCCGCACGTAGGCACTGCCTATATCGCCCTGTTCAACCTGTGCTTTGCTCGTCAGCACGGTGGCGAATTTATCCTGCGTATCGAAGACACCGACCAGGTGCGCTCGACCCGTGAGTCGGAACAGCAGATTTATGACGCCCTGCGCTGGCTGGGTATTGAGTGGAGTGAAGGTCCGGATGTCGGCGGTCCGCACGGTCCGTATCGGCAGAGCGAGCGCGGTCACATTTACCAGAAGTACAGCGCCGAGCTGGTCGAGAAAGGCCATGCCTTCCACTGCTTCTGCAGCGCCGAGCGCCTGGATAAAGTGCGCGCCGAGCAGATGGAGGCCAAGCAGACGCCGCGTTATGACGGCCACTGCATGATCCTGCCGGCCGCCGAGGTGCAGCAGCGCCTGGCAGCGGGAGAGCCTAACGTAGTGCGCATGAAAGTGCCGAGCAACGGCGTCTGTGTGGTGCCGGACATGCTGCGTGGCGAGGTCGAAATTCCGTGGGACCGCATGGACATGCAGGTACTGATGAAGACCGACGGCCTGCCGACTTACTTCCTGGCCAACGTGGTTGATGACCACCTGATGGAAATTACCCACGTACTGCGTGGTGAAGAATGGATCAACTCGGCACCCAAACACAAGCTGTTGTACGAGTACTTTG
>JAWWDH010000248.1:0-5283 GCA_033720015.1 Pseudomonas sp. | reverse complement strand
GTTATGCCGCGCGTCTGGCCAAGGCGTCGGGGTTGCCGCTGTTGACCACGGGCGGTTTGCACTATGGCGCGCCACCTAGCGAGGCGACATTGATGGCTGAGGTGCTGGCACGCGATTACGACTTGCCGGTGCGTTGGCAGGAAGGCCTGAGTCGCACGACTTGGGAAAATGCGACCCACAGCGCCGAGTTACTCAAAGCTGCCGGTATTCATCGTGTGGTGCTGGTGACCCAGGCCTGGCATATGCCTAGGTCGCGCTGGAGTTTTGAGCAGGCGGGTTTGCAGGTGGTCAGTGCGCCCATGGGCTTTCTCGGGACGCCCAATGGACGCCCTGCAGGCGGTTGGCTGCCAGAAGGTAAGGCGGTGTGGCAAAACGGTCTGCTGCTTAACGAGGCCATTGGCTTGTTGGCGTATCGGTTGTTCTACCGGGGCCCTGCTGAGCCTTAACAATCCCGGTTTTCAACACTAGTTATTGATCAACTCCGCATGGTGGCACGCCACTTGTCGTGCATCGAGCAGACGCAATGCAGGTTGTTCGACCTGGCAGCGCTCGGTGGCATGTGGGCAGCGCTGGTGGAACGCGCAGCCGCTGGGCGGTGACAGGGGATTGGGCAGTTCGCCACTGATCTTGATCTTGGCTTTGCTCGGGTCAGGGTGAATGGTCGGTGTCGCGGATAGCAGTGCCTGGGTGTAAGGGTGCAGCGGGCGTTGGTAAAGCTGCTCGCTGGGGCCCATTTCCACCGGGCGGCCGAGGTACATCACCAGCACATCGTCGGCCACATGCCGCACCACCGAGAGGTTGTGCGAGATAAACACATAGCCGGTGTTGAACTGCTCCTGCAGGTCCATAAACAGGTTGAGCACCTGGGCCTGGATCGACACGTCGAGCGCCGAGGTCGGCTCGTCTGCCACCAGCACCTTGGGTTGCAGCATCATCGCCCGCGCCAGGGCGATGCGCTGACGCTGACCGCCGGAGAACATGTGCGGGTAGCGCTGGTAATGCTCGGGGCGCAGGCCGACCTGCTGCATCATCGCCTGGACTTTTTCCCTGCGTTCCAGGCGCGACAGTGAGGTGTTGATCAGCAGCGGCTCAGCGAGCTGGTCGCCGACTTTTTGCCGAGGATTGAGTGACGCGTAGGGGTTCTGAAAGACCATCTGCACGTCGCGGCGCAGCTGTTTGCGTTGCGCTTTGTTGGCACCTGTCACTTCCTGCCCGGCGATTTGCAGCGAGCCGGAGCTGGGCTCTTCGATCAGCGTCAGCGCGCGGGCCAGGGTGGACTTACCGCAGCCGGACTCGCCGACCACGGCCAGGGTTTTGCCCGCCTGCAGCTCGAAGGAGATGCCATTGAGGGCCTGCACCTGGGCGTTGGGCTGGAACAGGCCACGCGAGATGTCGTAGTGACGGGTTAGCTCGCGGGCAGTTAGAACAGTGCTCATCAAGCCACCTCTGCAGTCAGGTTGAGCGGATAAAAGCAGCGCACAGCGCCGCGTGCATGGGTATCCAGGCTTGGCCGCTGTTCACGGCAGTGTGGTTGGACGTAGGGGCAGCGGGGGGACAGCAGGCAGCCTGCCGGGCGGTCGTAGCGACCTGGGACGATGCCGGGCAGGGTGGTCAGGCGGCGCTGGCCCTGGCTGTGTTCGGGAATCGCCTTGAGCAGCGCCTCGGTATAGGGGTGAGTTGGGGCGTTAAACAGTTGCGGCACGTGACCAATCTCCACGGCTTGCCCTGCATACATCACGCAAACCCGCTGCGCCGTTTCAGCCACCACAGCCAGGTCATGGGTAATCAACACCAGACCCATGTTCTGTTCGCGCTGCAGGCTCACCAGCAGCTCCATGATCTGCGCCTGAATGGTCACATCCAGCGCGGTGGTCGGTTCGTCGGCGATCAGCAGCTTGGGTTCGGCGGCAATCGCCATGGCAATCGCCACCCGTTGGCTCATGCCGCCGGACAGTTGATGCGGATAAGCATTGAGGCGGCTGGCGGCGGCGGGGATTTCTACTCGATCGAGCAGCTGCAGGGCGCGCTCGCGGGCGGCCTGGCCCTTGAGGCCCAGGTGCTGGCGCAATACTTCTTCGATCTGGAAGCCCACGGTAAAACTGGGATTGAGCGCGGTCATCGGGTCCTGAAAGATCATCGACAGGTCCTTGCCGACAATGTGCCGACGTTGGCGGCCCTTGAGGCGCAACATGTCGGTACCGTCGAATTGCAGGCTGTCGGCCGTGACGATGCCGGGGGCATCAATTAGGCCCATCAGCGCCATCATGGTCACCGACTTGCCAGAACCGGACTCGCCGACAATCGCCAGCACTTCGCCCTTTTCGATGCGCAAATCGAGGCCGTCGACCACGGGTACGGCAGTGGCGTCGCCGAAGCGCACGCTGAGGTTTTTGATATCCAATAGGCTCATGCGGGGTTCCTCACTGCGCATTCTTGAGTTTCGGGTCGAGTGCATCACGTAGCCCGTCGCCCATTAGATTGATTGCCAGCACGCTGAGCAGAATGGTCAGGCCCGGCAGGCTGACCACCCACCAGGCGCGCTCGATATAGTCGCGCGCCGAGGCCAGCATGGTGCCCCACTCAGGCGTCGGCGGTTGTACGCCAAGGCCGAGAAAACCCAGGGCCGCGGCATCGAGAATCGCCGAGGAAAAACTCAAGGTGGCCTGTACGATCAGCGGCGCCATGCAGTTGGGCAGCACGGTGATAAACATCAGCCGCGGCAGGCTGGCGCCAACCAGGCGTGCCGCCGTGACGTAATCGCGGTTCAGTTCGCTCATGACCGCCGCGCGGGTTAGGCGCACATAAGACGGCAGTGAGACGATGGCGATAGCGAAGATGGTGTTGATCAGCCCTGGGCCGAGGATGGCGACGATAGCCACTGCCAGCAGCAAGGATGGCAAGGCCAGCATGATGTCCATCAGGCGCATGATCGACGGGCCCAGCAGGCGCGGAAAGAACCCCGCAATCAGCCCCATAAAAATGCCGGGTATCAGCGACATCAGTACCGAGGCCAGGCCAATCAACAGCGACAGGCGTGCGCCGTGGATCAGCCGCGAGAGCAGGTCACGGCCGACTTCATCGGTGCCCAGTAAAAACTGCAACTGGCCACCCTCCAGCCAGGCGGGCGGGGTCAGCATAAAGTCGCGGAATTGTTCGCTAGGGTCGTGTGGCGCAATCCACGGCGCGAACAGCGCGCAAATAATCAGCAGGATCATAAATGCGAGCCCGGCGACTGCACCCTTGTTTTGGGCGAAGGCTTGCCAGAACTCCTTGAGCGGCGAGGGGTAGAGCAGGCTCTGGTCGAGGGAGGTGGTCATGGTCATGGACGTGCCTCCTGTAGGGTGGATGACGTTTTTTTCATCCACCAGTAGGGTGTCGTGATGGTGGATGGGTGAAGCGTCATCCACCCTACGCAATCGATGTGGTTGTGCATGGCTCCGTCCTTACTTCTGATGGCGAATGCGTGGATTAGCCAAGCCGTAAAGGATGTCCACCACGAAGTTGACCAAGATCACCAGGCAGGCGATCAGCAGAATGCCGTTCTGCACCACTGGGTAATCACGCGCGCCGATCGACTCGATCAGCCATTTACCGATGCCCGGCCAGGAGAAGATGGTCTCGGTCAGTACCGCGCCAGCCAGCAACGCGCCGACTTGTAGGCCGAACACCGTGAGTACCGGAATCAGCGCATTGCGCAAACCATGGACGAACACCACACGCGCCGGCGACAGGCCTTTGGCGCGGGCGGTGCGTACATAGTCCTCGCGCAGCACTTCGAGCATGGCCGAGCGGGTCATGCGGGCAATCACCGCCAGAGGAATGGTGCCGAGCACAATGGCCGGCAGAATCAGGTGGTGCAGCGCATCAGTAAACGCGCCGGGTTCGTCGGCCAGCAGGGTGTCGATCAACATAAACCCAGTGACGGGTGGAATGTCGTAGAGCAGGTCGATACGCCCGGACACTGGCGTCCAACCCAGCCACACCGAGAAGAACATGATCAGCAACAGGCCCCACCAGAAAATCGGCATGGAGTAGCCGGCCAGTGAAATGCCCATCACGCCATGATCGAACAAGGAGCCGCGTTTGAGGGCGGCTATCACGCCAGCGATCAGGCCTAGGCTGCCGGCGAACAGCAGGGCGGCCAGGGCCAACTCCAGGGTGGCGGGAAACAGGGTGGTGAACTCATCCCAGACGCTGGTGCGGGTGCGCAGCGATTCTCCCAGGTCACCTTTGGCCAGTTGGCCGATGTAGTCGAAATATTGGGCGTACAGCGGTTTGTTCAGACCCAGGCGCTCCATGGCCTCGGCGTGCATCACCGGATCAACGCGGCGTTCGCCCATCATTACTTCCACCGGGTCGCCGGGGATCATACGAATCAGCGCGAAGGTCAGCAGGGTGACGCCGAAAAAGGTGGGGATCAGCAGCCCCAGGCGGCGAGCAATAAAAGCCAGCATGCGAGTCAGTGCTCCATCAAGGGTAAGCGTGCGCGGGGCTGCATGGCCTGGCGCTGTTGTAGGGCGGCGTGTGGCTCGGCACCTGGGTGCCAGGCGAGCGTGCGCTTTGCAGGTAGGACGCGGCAGGCAACAGCGAGCCAGCCGGTTGGACGTAGCCAGATAGGTGCAGGCATTAACGCAATCCTCGGGTTATACGCAGCGTGCAAGCGGTGGCCGGGTAGGCTGCCGTTGCCCGGCTGGCGAGCGGTTGGATAAACCGCTCGCCAGCATGGTTGAGGGCTGCTGTTACTTGACGCCGACGCCGTAGAAGGAGTTCAGCGCGAACGGACTGATCTTGAAGTCCACGACCTTCTTGCTCATTGGCTGGTAAACCGTGGAGTGGGCAATCGGGGTGATCGGTACTTCACGCTTGAGAATCACCTGGGCTTGCTTATACAGCTCGGTGCGTTCGGCGGTGTCGGTCACGCGCTTGGCGGCTTTCACCAGCTTGTCGTAGTCGGCATCACACCATTTGGAGAAGTTGTTGCCGTCCACTGCGTCGCAGCCGTAGAGGGTGCCCAGCCAGTTGTCCGGGTCACCGTTGTCGCCGCTCCAGCCGATCAGCATGGCGTCGTGTTCGCCGGCCTTGGCGCGCTTGAGGTACTCGCCCCACTCGTAGGTGACAATCTTGGCCTTGATGCCGACCTTGGCCCAATCGCTTTGCAGCATCTCGGCCATCAGCTTGGCGTTGGGGTTGTACGGACGCTGCACGGGCATGGCCCATAGGGTGATTTCGGTGCCTTCCTTGACGCCGGCGGCCTTGAGCAGCTCCTTGGCCTTTTCCGGGTCG
>JAWWDH010000247.1:0-5286 GCA_033720015.1 Pseudomonas sp. | reverse complement strand
TCCGCCCCATCGGGTAATAGATGCCAGGCACATCTTTCTGCAGCAGCGGATTGAACAGGTGCTGCGTGTTCATGCTTTTCAGGGTCATGGTGATCGACTCAACACCGCCCGCCACGATCACATCACTGCAGCCCGATGCCACCTGGTTGGCGGCAATGGCAATGGCCTGCAAGCCCGACGAGCAGTAACGGTTGAGCGTCATGCCCGCCACGTTAGTGCCAAGGCCCGACAGCACGGCAACGTTACGGCCGATATTCATACCCTGTGCGCCTTCATTGGACGCCGCCCCGACGATGCAGTCATCGACCAGCGCGGGATCGATGCCACTGCGGGCCAGCAGTGCATTGACGCAATGAGCGGCCATGTCGTCTGGACGCGTCAGATTGAACTTGCCGCGGAACGACTTGGCCAAACCAGTCCGTACGCTGTCAACGATCACCACTTCACGCATGCTGCACCTCATTGTTATTGGATTAAGTTGCCCATGAGAATAAGACCGAACAATCTCATGCGACGATGATCATTCATCAGCCGTATGCGCAGCCATCCTTAGTCCTTGGCGAACGCAGCCTCTAGCGCCTCATTGATGGTGCGCAGCACCTTGATCCGGGCAAAGCGCTTGTCGTTGGCTTCCACCAGCGTCCAAGGCCCGATTTGCGTGCTTGTACGGTCGACCATATCGCCCACCGCATCGCGGTACAGCGGCCACTTATCGCGATTACGCCAATCATCTTCGGTGATCTTGAAGCGTTTGAAGGGTATCTGCTCACGCGCCTTGAAGCGTTCCAGCTGGGTTTGTTGATCGATCGACAGCCAGAACTTCACCAAGACCACGCCGGCATCACTGAGCTGCTCTTCGAAATCATTGATCTCCGAGTAAGCACGCAGCCAGTCACCTTCTGTACAAAAGCCTTCAACCCGCTCCACCAACACCCGCCCATACCAGGAGCGATCAAACACGGTGAACTTGCCGCGCGCCGGGACATGCCGCCAGAAGCGCCATAAATAAGGCTGCGCACGCTCTTCCTCGGTCGGCGCCGCAACCGGCACGATGCGGTACTGACGCGGATCGAGCGCACCAATCACCCGGCGAATCGCCCCGCCCTTACCGGCGGCATCATTGCCTTCGAACACTGCAACCAGTGAATGCCGGCGCATACGCTTATCACGCATCAGACTGGAGAGCCGCGCCTGCTCAATAATCAGTTGCTCGTTATACGTTTCCTTGTCCAGCGCCTGGCTCATATCCAGGCTATCGAGCAGGCCACGCTCATCCAGGCTGGATGTCAGCGGTGCCGCATGGGGCAGTGATAGCAGCCGATTTTTCGCCTTTAGCGCCGCTTGCAGGCCATCAAGAAGGATGCGCCCGACGGTTAGGCTGCGGTAATACTCATCCACGCCCTCCACCACATACCACGGCGCGTAATCACGGCTGGTGCGGCGCAACACACGCTCACCCACACGTACAAACTTGTCGTAGGTTTTCGATTGCTGCCAGTCCAGCGGGCTGATCCGCCAACTGTGCAGCGGATCGTCCTGCAGCGCCTCAAGTCGCGCCTTCATATGGTCTTTGGAGAGGTGAAACCAGAACTTGAAGATCAGCGTACCTTCGTCACAGAGCATGCGCTCCAGCCCCAGAGCGGTGTCGATGGCTTGGTCGAGCACGGCATTTTTAATGCGTCGATTCACCCGGCCGCGGAGCATCTGGCTGTACCAATTGCCGAAGAACACCCCGATGCGCCCCTTGGGCGGCAGTTGTCGCCAGTAACGCCAGGCCGGCGGACGCGCCAGTTCCTCATCGGTCTGCTGGTCGAAGGTGTTGACCTGAATCAGCCGCGCATCCATCCACTCATTGAGCAGCTTGACCGTCTCGCCCTTACCCGCGCCCTCAATGCCGTTAATCAGGATAAGCACGGCAAAGCGCCCTTGTTGCTGCAGTTCGTACTGCGCCTCGAGCAGGGCCTCGCGCAGGGTTGGAGCCTCCGCATCAAAGGTGTCTTTATCGATACTGCGGCCGATCTCGGCGGATTCGAACATGACTCACTCCCTGACAATATGACTTGAGCCTAGCGGATAAGCAGTGCCTTAAGACAAACCTAACGCCGGGTAATCAAGCCCTGCTTGGCCACCCTCGTCAGCTGCCTTACCGTTTCCTCTAGCTGAGCAGACGTAGGTGCTTGAATCACCGCCATATCGAAGTGATTACTGCCAAATCGGGCCAGGGACTCGCCATCGTGGACAAAGTTGATCAAGAAGGTGCGCGGTGCCGGCCAACGCTTGGGCCAGCCATCGAGGTAGCGCAGCAAGGTGGGCTGGTGACTGCCACCGAGGAGAATTTTCGGGTTGTGCAGGCTAAGCCTGGAGGTGATCGGGGCCAGACGAATAAGCGGTTGGGGGCATTGCATGGGTGTGTCTCCGCCTCATTGGATCCGCTGGGCAGCGGTGAGAGGCGACACCGAACCAGCGCTTTAGCGGTATTTCGAAGCCTCCGTGGAGGTCTTCTGAGGGTTTTGCATTGAGCAAGCAACCCGGCGCCCCGCAAGTAGCTGTTTAAATCGGCGCATGGGTCGGCATCCTAGAGAAAGCCGCGCAAATCTGTCAATACGTGCGCCTAGGCCAGATACGCATGCAAACCTCACTTGCTTGGCGCAACAATCAACTCACCTGACTGCGGTTACCAACCGTGCATAACCCCGGTAGCACGACACTGCGGGCTGAAAGCCCCTCATTTCGTTACTCTGCGTAACAAGCACGCCAGTCGATACGTCGTGAAAATCCATCTATTTCGAGAAAAACATCCTAAATAGAGCGCTTCGTGTCGATATCTTCCTGCTGGCATAGTTTGTGCCAATAACAATGTGCCGATGCATGCGCCACAGGATGTGACGTTTTAGCTGCATCGATGCGTTGAACTGCCCGATTAACCCTAGCGAGAGCACCAATGAACAACAATAAAACTCTGCTCGCCCTCTGCCTGGGCGCCGGTTTACTGGCCTCCGGCAACACCCATGCCTCCTGGTTCGGCTCCTCCGGCTACACCCAAACCAAATACCCAGTCGTATTAGCCCACGGCATGCTCGGTTTCGACAGCCTTCTCGGCGTCGACTATTGGTACGGCATCCCTGCCGCCCTGCGCCGCGACGGTGCCAGCGTGTATATCACCGAAGTCAGCCAACTGGACACTTCTGAGGCTAGAGGCGAACAACTGCTGGCCCAAGTGGAAGAGATTGTCGCCATCAGCGGCAAGCCCAAGGTCAACCTGATCGGCCATAGCCATGGCGGCCCGACCATTCGTTACGTCGCCGCCGTGAGCCCCAACCTGGTCGCATCGGCCACCAGCGTGGGGGCACCGCATAAAGGTTCGGCCACCGCCGACTTTATCCGCCAAGTACCGCCAGGCTCAGCCGGTGAAACCTTGCTGGCAGGCATCACCAATGGTCTTGGCACTCTGATTAATTTCCTCTCTGGCAGCTCCAGCACCAGCAAGCAGAACGCCCTGGGTTCTCTGGAATCACTCAACAGCGAAGGCGCGGCGCGTTTTAACGCCAAGTTCCCACAGGGCATCCCTACCACGGCTTGCGGTGAAGGTGCCTATAAAGTCGGCGGTGTGCGCTACTACTCCTGGAGTGGCACCAGCCCGGTCACCAACATCATCGACCCAAGTGACCTGCTGCTGGGCGCAACCTCGTTGACCTTCAAGGGCGAAGCCAACGATGGTCTGGTTGGCCGCTGCAGCTCGCACATGGGCAAGGTGATTCGCGACAACTACCGGATGAACCATCTCGACGAGGTCAACCAGACTCTGGGGCTGACCAGCCTGTTCGAGACCGATCCGGTGACAGTCTATCGCCAGCACGCCAATCGCCTAAAAAACGACGGCCTATAAAAAGACTCGCCAGGGGTTGTATGCAGCCCCTGGCGTTACACCCACCATCGCTTGCCTGAATGACCCGCCTAATAGAGTGCCCGTGAAAAAACTCCTGTTATTGTCCCCATTCCTATTCGCTGCATGCCTGGCGCTCGCGCTGTACCTGCAATCTGTCGATATTCCAGCGCAGCTCAGCAGCAAGACGCTGCCACCGGCAAAACAAAGCGCGCCCCTCCAGACGGCCAACCAAGGCCCCAGCAGTGCGAAAAATACAGCGCCGCCATTGCAGACGTTACCTGCCTCATTTCGCGGTACCACAGTGGATGGCGTCTTTCGCCTGGATGCCAATGGCAACCTGCTGATCAGCGAAGACATCCGCCAAATATTCGATTACTTCCTCGCCGCAGCGGGTGAAGAGCCGCTGCGCACCAGTGTCGAGCGGCTGCGCGCCTATATCACCGAACAGCTACCGGCCAACGCCCGGGAGCAGGCCCTGACCCTGCTCAACCAATACCTCGACTACAAGCGCGAACTGGTATTACTTGAACGCGACCTGCCGCAAATGGCCAACCTGGAGGCCCTGCGCCAGCGCGAAGTAGCCGTACAGGCCTTGCGTGCGCACCTCTTCGATGCGCCAACCCAGCAGGCGTTCTTTGCCCGGGAAGCGGCCTATAACCAGTTCACCCTGCAACGTCTCGCTATTCTGCAAGACAGTCAGTTGAACGATGCCGGCAAAGCCGCCGCCGTCGATCAACTGCGCAACAGCCTGCCCGCCGAAATGCAAGACGCGGTATTGCCGCAACTGCAGAACGAGCTGCGTCAGCAAACGGCGCAGTTGCACGCCAATGGAGCCAAACCTGAGCAGATCCGCCAACTGCGTCAACAACTGGTCGGCGCCGAGGCGACTCAGCGTCTTGAAGTACTCGATCAACAACGACAAACCTGGAAAAAACGCATTGCCCAGTACCGTATCGACAAAGCCGCTATCGAAAGCAACCAAGGCATGAGCGCCGGCGACATACGCGCTGCCATTGCCCAGTTGGCGGCGGAGAACTTCGATGAACGCGAACAGCTGCGCCTGGACGCCGCCGAGCAGTTGGTCATGCCAAGCAAGCCATAGCCCTGAAACGTAAAAAGCCCACACGAAGTGCAATGCTGTTCACTTAAGCGGAGAGGCCTTCAGATTCACTGGGTAGCGGGTCTTTGAGATCTTCACCGTCCTTGGTCTTGATGGCCTGGGACGGTGATCGAGAAACAGCCCGCCGACGCCCACCATCAGCTCCGACAATCGTCGCCCTGTTGCTGAGGGTTGGCCGCCACCATCACGATCAGTTGCACGGCGATGTATTGGGCCACTGGTTTGAAGCGGATGACTTCCTCACTGACCAAGCCCTTGCGAGCCGGAATCAGCCAGTGCC
>JAWWDH010000246.1:0-5299 GCA_033720015.1 Pseudomonas sp. | reverse complement strand
CGAATCGCCGCGCCGCTGACCAGCGGCACCTTGGCCGCCACGCACGCGGCATTCACCGCTTCACGGGTGCTGAAGTTGTCCGAGCAATCCAGCACCAGGTCCACCGCCGCCACTGCCGCTGTCAGCGAATCACCGTCCAGCGCCTGACGATGAGCGTGCAGGCGCAGCTGCGGATTAAGCGCCAGCAGACGCTTACTCGCCGAGTCGACTTTGCTCAGGTCAATGCTCGCGGTGTCGTGGATGATCTGCCGCTGCAGGTTGGTCAGGTCAACCGTATCGAAATCCGCTAGATGCAGCTCACCCACGCCGGCCGCCGCCAGATACAGCGCCACCGGCGAGCCGAGACCGCCCAAACCGACGATCAGCGCGCGGCTGTGTTTCAGCCGTAACTGACCGTCGATATCAATCTGTTGTAAGAGAATCTGCCGGCTGTAGCGCAGCAGTTCCTCGTCACTCAGCATGTCGTGCGGGTTCATGGCATCACTCATTGTCGAAGCACCCCTGGCTGATACGCTCGTGGCCAGCGAGGTCGCGGCGACTGTCTACCGCACGAAAGCCGCGCGCGCTGAGCAATTCACGCACCGCGCCGGCCTGATCGCAGCCGTGCTCTAACAGCAACCAACCGCCGGCCTCAAGGTGCTCCGGCGCCTGCTGAATAATCAGACGGATATCATCCAGGCCATCCGCCCCCGCGACCAGCGCGCTGCTCGGTTCGAAACGCACATCACCTTCACCCAGGTGTTTATCGTCTGCGGCAATGTACGGCGGGTTACTGACAATCAACTGATACCGTTGCCCGGCCAAACTGCTAAACCAGTGACTCTCCACGAAGTTGGCATTGAGCAGGTTAAGCCGTTTGCGATTGCGCAGCGCCAGCGCCACCGCCTCGGCGATGCGGTCCACGCCGCTGACCTGCCAGGCCGGGCGTTCGCAGGCCAAGGCCAGGGCAATTGCGCCGCTACCGGTGCCCAGGTCCAACACCTGAGCAGGGGTCGCCGGCAGCAACGCCAGAGCGGTTTCAACCAGTAACTCGGTATCCGGCCGTGGAATCAGGGTGTGCGCCGCCACCTCTAAGTCCAGGCTCCAGAAGCCCTGCTGACCGAGGATATACGCCACCGGCTCGCCGGCCTGACGCCGTGCGAGCGCCGCCCGATAACCCTCAAGCTGCGCTGCATCGAGCTCACGCTCTGGCCAGGTATGCAGGTAGCTGCGCGACTTGCCTAGGGCGTGGGCGAGCAACAGCTCAGCGTCCAGACGCGGGGTCGGCGAGTCGGGCAATTGCGGGCAGGCAAGCAGTTGTTCGATGGTGCTCATGCAGTCGGCAGTCTCTAGCGGAGGGTGGTAACGCTGCGTTATCCACCCTAGATCCTTGGCGTAGCAAGAAACTAATCAGTCACCCAGCGCAGCCAACTGATCGGCTTGGTATTCGACCAGCAGCGGCTCGATGATCGCCTCAACGCCGCCAGCAATCACTTCATTGAGCGAATACAGGGTCAGGTTGATGCGGTGATCGGTGACCCGGCCTTGCGGGAAGTTGTAGGTGCGGATGCGCTCGGAACGGTCCCCAGAACCCACCAGCAATTTGCGCGAGTCGGAAATCTCCTTGTGCGCGGCGGCTTCCTGCTGGTCCTTGAGTTTGGCCGCCAGCCAGGCCATGGCCTTGGCGCGGTTCTTGTGCTGCGAGCGCTCTTCCTGACATTCCACCACGGTACCGGTGGGAATGTGGGTAATCCGGATCGCCGAGTCGGTGGTGTTAACGTGCTGACCACCGGCGCCGGATGAGCGGTAAGTATCCACTCGCAAATCAGCCGGATTGATGTCGATGGCCATTTGCTCGTCTGGCTCGGGCAGCACGGCAACAGTGCAGGCCGAGGTGTGGATACGCCCCTGGGACTCGGTTTCCGGCACGCGTTGCACGCGATGCGCACCGGACTCGAACTTGAGTTTGCCGTAGACGTTATCACCCTCGACCCGGGCAATCACTTCTTTATAGCCGCCGTGTTCGCCTTCGCTGGCCGAGAGCACCTCGACCCGCCAGCCCTGCTTCTCGGCATAGCGCGAGTACATGCGAAATAGATCGCCAGAGAAGATCGCTGCCTCATCACCCCCGGTGCCGGCGCGCACTTCAAGGAAGACGTTACGCCCGTCGTTCGGGTCTTTGGGCAGCAACATACGCTGCAACGTGGCTTCCAGTTCAATCAGCTGCTCCTTGGCCTCGGCAACTTCCTCTTCGGCCATTTCACGCATGTCCGGGTCGCTGTCTTTGAGCAGCGCCTGGGCCCCTTCAAGGTCACTCTGCACCTTACGGAATGCGCTGAATGCCTGATACACCGGCTCAATCTCGGCGTACTCCTTGGAGTAGGCGCGAAACTGCGGCTGATTGCTGATGACTTCGGCGTCACCGAGCAGCGCGGTCAGTTCTTCGAATCGATCCTGCAACAGGTCGAGCTTATTGATCAGTGACGCTTTCATTGCAGACCTTTATTTTTTCGCCGAGCCGGGCGACACGCCCTCGTCGAGGGCAAACAGTTCTTGAGCCACGCCCAGCGCATCAACGCGGCCATCAGCAGAGAATTTTTTCAGTTGCACACTGGGCGCATGCAGCAGCTTATTGGTCAGGCCGCGGGCTAATTGCGCCAACACGTCCTCGGCGGAGCTGCCGTTACCCAGCAGACGCAAGGCCTTGTTCAGCTCCTCGTCACGCAGACGCTCAGCCTGCTGCCGGTAGGCTTTGAGCACATCCACCGCGGCCAGTTCGCGCAGGCGCTGCATAAAGTCCTGAGCGCCGACGCTGACCAGCTCTTCTGCCGCTTGCGCCGCACCCTGGCGGCTCTTGAGGTTTTCCGCGATCACATCGTGCAGGTCATCGACGGTGTACAGGTAAACGTCATCCAGCTCGCCGACCTCCGGTTCGATGTCACGCGGCACGGCAATGTCGACCATGAAGATCGGCTTGTGCTTACGCTGCTTTAGCGCACGCTCGACCGCGCCCTTACCGAGAATCGGCAGCTGGCTGGCGGTCGAGCTGATAACGATATCGCTGTTGACCAGCTCAGCGGGGATTTCCGAGAGCAGCACCGCGTGCGCGCCAAATTGCTCGGCCAGGCTGCTGGCGCGCTCCAGGGTGCGGTTGGCCACCACAATGCGCTTGATGCCCTGGTCATGCAGGTGGCGGGCAACCAGGCTAATGGTCTCGCCCGCGCCAATCAGCAGCGCCTGACTGCGGTGCAGATCGGTGAAAATCTGTTTGGCCAGGCTGACGGCGGCAAACGCCACCGACACCGGGTTTTCACCGATGGCCGTGTCGGTGCGCACAGTCTTGGCGGTGCTGAAGGTCGCTTGAAAGAGTCGTCCGAGCAGCGGACCGAGGGTGCCGGCCTCACGGGCCACAGCAAACGCCGACTTCATCTGCCCGAGAATCTGCGGTTCACCCAACACCATGGAGTCCAACCCGGACGCCACGCGCATCATGTGCCGCACGGCCTCATCATCGGCATGGATATAGGCGCAAGCGCGCAGCTCGTCGAGGCTCAGCCGATGGTAATTCGCCAGCCAGGCCAGCACCTCGTCGGCGCTCAGATCATCCTGCTCGAGGTATAACTCGCTGCGGTTGCAGGTCGAGAGAATCGCCGCTTCCCGGCTGGACGTGTTGTGACACAGCAGGCGCAGGGCCTCAACCAACTGCTCGGGAGTGAACGCCACGCGTTCGCGGACATCCACCGAGGCGGTCTTATGGTTGATACCGAGGGCAATAAAGGCCATGCAAATCGCTGACAGGGAGTGGAAGCCGGCAATTGTCCTACTTCAGCAAAGCGAGAACAACCACTGCCGGCTATTGTCCCATCAGGCAGGTTTATCGCTCCCACCAGGATCATGGCAGCCCATGGGTTTGCCCTACGGCTTGTGTCATGATGCCAAAACCGCAGGTTGGCCACATACTCTTCCTATGAATAGATCCTTCGCCTTGCTGACTGCCGCTGCTTTATTGAGCGGTTGCCAGAGCTTTGCCCCCTCTACCTCGGACGGCACGCCGCCCGTGGAAGACCCCGCTGTTGTGAGCGCAGAAGCCCCACCACAGGTCTACCGCGCCTTCAGCCAGGAAACCCTGCTGTCGCTGCTGATCGCCGAATTGGCTGGCCAACGCAACCGCTTTGACATTGCCCTGGAAAACTATGTTGAGCAGGCCAAGGCCACCCAGGATGCTGGCGTGGCCGAGCGCGGCTTCCGTATCGCCGAGTACCTCGGTGCCGAGCAGCCCGCGCTGGAAACCAGCCTGCTGTGGGCCAAGACCGCGCCGGAAAACATCGACGCGCAGCGCGCCGCCGCCGTGCAATTGGCCCGCGCCGGCCGCTACGACGAGTCCATGAGTTTTATGGAGCAGGTCCTGCAGCGCCAGGGCGATACGCACTTCGACTTCCTCGCGCTGTCCGCCGCCGAGACCGACCCGGATACGCGTGCCGGCCTGCTGCAGAGCTTTGATCGCCTGCAAATAAAGTACCCGGACAACAATCAGCTGCAATTTGGCAAAGCGCTGTTGCTGCAACAGGACGACCGCCCGCAAGAGGCGCTGGAGTTACTGGAACAACAACCCAGCAAAAACCGCCCAATTGCTTCGATCCTGCTGCATGCGCGCCTGCTGCAAAGCCTGGAACGTAACGCCGATGCGCTGCAGCTGCTGGAAAAAAGTCTCAAGCAGCACCCGGACGACAAGCGCCTGCGCCTGACCTATGCCCGCCTGCTGGTTGCCGAAGACCGCCTGGATGATGCCCGCGGTGAGTTCTCTGCACTGCTGCAACAACACCCCAATGACGATGACCTGCGCTTTTCTCTGGCCCTCGTTTGCCTGGAGGCTGAGGCCTGGAAAGAGGCCATCGCCTACCTGGAAGAGCTGATCGAGCGCGGCAGCCACGTCGACGCCGCACATTACAATCTGGCCCGCGCCTATGAAGAGCTTGGTGACACCGCCAATGCCCTGACCGAGTACGGCCTGGTTGGCCCAGGTAACGACTACCTGCCCGCCCAAGCCCGGCAAAGTGATTTGCTTTTCAAGCAGCAGCGCGGCGACAACGCCTCGGAGCGTTTGCGCCAAGCCCGTGATAAGCAACCTGACTATGCCATCCAGCTGTACTTGATCGAGACCGAAGCCTGGTCCAAACAGCAAGACACCGAGCGCGCCTGGCAGTTAATCAAGCAAGCCCTAGAGCAGTTCCCCGAAGACCTCAACCTGCTCTACACCCGCGCCATGCTGGCGGAAAAACGTGACAACCTGGCCCTACTGGAGCAAGACCTGCGCTTTATT
>JAWWDH010000245.1:0-5304 GCA_033720015.1 Pseudomonas sp. | reverse complement strand
CGGCAGGGTGCTAACGCCGGCCGAAGGTCGCGCCAAGATGAAGATCCCGCCGCGCGGCTGAATCGCCGCGACATCCCGTTGACGGGCGGATTTAATACGCGAACGTTCAAATTGTCAGCCCCGGATTTTATCCGGGCTCGCTAAGCAGGAGCCGCCATGGCCTTTATCACCGAATTGAAAACTTTCGCCGCGCTCGGCACCGGCGTGATCGGCGCGGGCTGGATCGCCCGCGCCCTCGCCCACGGCCTAGACGTCGTGGCGTGGGACCCGGCGCCCGGCGCTGAAGCGGCCTTGCGCGAGCGCATCGCCAATGCCTGGCCGGCGCTCAAGCAGCAGGGCTTAGTAGCTGACGCCTCGCCCGAGCGCCTGCGCTTCGTCGACAGCATCGATGACTGCGTGAAAAACGCCGACTTCATCCAGGAAAGCGCACCCGAGCGGCTGGAGTTGAAGCTCGAACTGCATGCCAAAATCAGCGCGGCAGCGCGCCCTAACGTATTGATTGGTTCGAGCACCTCGGGCCTGCTGCCAAGCGAGTTCTACGCTGATGCCGTGCACCCAGAGCGCTGCGTGGTCGGTCATCCGTTCAACCCGGTGTATCTGTTACCGCTGGTGGAGGTAGTCGGCGGCAAGCAGACCGCGCCAGAAGCAGTGCAGGCGGCCATTCAGGTCTATACCAGCCTGGGTATGCGCCCCTTGCACGTGCGCAAGGAAGTACCAGGCTTTATCGCTGACCGTCTGCTTGAGGCGCTGTGGCGTGAGTCGCTGCACCTGGTTAATGACGGTGTGGCCACCACCGGCGAGATCGACGATGCGATCCGTTTTGGTGCAGGCCTGCGCTGGTCGTTTATGGGCAGCTTCCTGACTTACACCCTGGCGGGCGGCAATGCCGGCATGCGCCACTTCATGGCCCAGTTCGGCCCGGCGCTGAAACTGCCCTGGACCTACCTGGAAGCACCGGAGCTGACGGACGGCCTGATCGACAGCGTGGTCGAAGGCACCACTGAGCAACAGGGCCAGCGCAGCATCGCCGAACTGGAACGCTACCGAGATGACTGCCTGATGGCAGTGATGGATGCGATCAAGGCGACCAAAGCCAAGCACGGCTTCGACTTCGCTGACTAAGCAATTACTGACCGCACCACGCCTTTGGCCAGACCGGGGCGTGGCTTTCCCGATTGCAGGTAATACCTATGCCCATGCCACTCGCACTCACCACTTACCAGACCGCGGTTCTCCCCGAGTGGGTGGACTATAACGGCCACCTGCGCGATGCCTTTTACCTGTTGATCTTCAGTTTTGCCACCGACGCACTGATGGACAAACTGGGCCTCGACGAGACCGGCCGTGCCCGCACCGGCCACACCCTGTACACCCTGGAGTGCCACCTGAACTACCTCGACGAGGTCAAGCTGGGTGAGCGCGTCGAAGTGCGCACCCAGTTGCTCGCCCATGACCAAAAACGCCTGCACATCCACCATAGCTTGCACCGGACCGGTGTGGCCGCCGCCCTCGCCGAGAGCGAACAGATGCTGATGAATATCGACATCAACACCGCACGTTCAGCGACGTTCGATGACTCGGTGATGCAGCAGGTACACGCGTTAGGCGCAGCGCATTGCGCGTTGCCGGCGCCGGCTTGTGTTGGCCGAATCATTGGTCTGCCGCCGGCCCGGGCATAACGCGCATCAGCAATCCCTCCCCGCACCCCGCAGGAGATTGGCATGAACGCTATAGATCCCTCCCTTGAAGCGGCGCCGGTTGCTGACTGGCGTAGTTACCCAATCCACGCTGATCTCGTGAGTTTGCACGCTGCGAGCGACCACATAGCAGTCACGTGGAGCGACGGCCGAGTCAGCCCCTTCCATCATCAGTGGCTGCGCGATAATTGTTCCTGTAGCCAGTGCGTGTACAGCGTGACCCGCGAGCAGCTGTTCGAAATTGCCGACGTGCCGCAAGCGCTACACCCCCAACGCACGCGCATCGATGAACAAGGCCAGCTGCTGATCGACTGGCAGAACGGCCATCACAGTGCCTTTCACCCTGGCTGGTTACGCGCCCACGCCTACGATGACGCCTCACGCGCAGAGCGCTTTGCACAACGCCCACAGAGCCGTCTGTGGCGCGCCGAGATGGCCGAGCAGTTAGCGACGTTCGACTACCACGCGGTCATGCACGACGACGCCACCTTGCTGCAGTGGCTAATAGCTGTGCGCGATATCGGCCTAACCCAGCTGCAGGGCGTACCGACCACTGAGGACGTGTTACCCGTGCTGGCCACGCGTATTTCCTTCATTCGTGAGAGCAACTTTGGCGTGCTATTCGACGTGCAGTCCAAGGCTGACGCCGACAGCAATGCCTACACCGCCTTCAACTTACCGCTGCACACCGACCTACCGACTCGCGAGTTGCAGCCGGGCCTGCAGTTTTTGCATTGCCTGGTCAACAACGCCACAGGTGGTGAGAGCGTCTTCGTTGACGGCTTCGCCATAGCCGAGGCCTTACGTCAGGAAACGCCTGAGCTGTTCCATATCTTGTGCGAAACGCCGGTCGAGTTCCGTAACAGGAGTCGCACCAGCGACTACCACTGCCTGGCACCGATTATTGCTTTGGACGCTTACGGGGCGGTCAGCGAAATCCGCATGGGTAACTTCCTACGCAGCGCCTTCGATGCACCGGTTGCGCAGATGCCGGCGCTCTACAGCGCCTACCGACGTTTCATCGAGATGACCCGTGAAGCGCGTTTCCGCGTGCAGCGCCGGCTGGACGCCGGGCAACTCTGGTGCTTCGACAACCGTCGCGCCCTGCATGCACGTACTGAATTTGATCCAACCAGCGGCGCGCGGCACTTCAAGGGCTGCTACGTCGATCGCGACGAATTGCTGTCGCGCATACGGGTGCTTCAGCGCTGAACGACGCCTCTATTTATCTGTTGTCGGCGCACATAATAATCTTCATGGCCTAACCTTAGCCGCTCGCCTCACCGCAGCGGCTAAGCACTCGGCAACCTCAACGCCCAAATGAGCATGCATGCCTGCGGTCTAAACAGCTCAACACTGCGCAAAAAAAAAAGCCCCTGCCTGGGGATAACCGGCAGAGGCCAAGATGACCCCTTGAGGAGGGTCTCAGTGTGTTACGGGTTATTCGGGGCGGTCGTTGCAACGAGCGGCCAACAGCCCGTAAAGAACCAGACCGATTAGCACCCACAGGCCAAGGGACATAGTCCTTACTCAGCGCCAACCTGACGCAAGTAGGCCGCCGGCTCCGCGCCGAGGTTGTTGAGCAGTCGCTCGCTGTACCAGTCGATAAAATTGACCACGCCGAACTCGTAAGTTGTCGAGTAAGGGCCAGGTTGATAGGCGGTAGAGTTGATGCCGCGCTGGTTTTCTTCCGCCAGACGCCGGTCCTGGTTGTTGGTGGCGTCCCACACCTGACGCAAGCGCGCCACGTCGTAATCGACACCCTCCACAGCATCTTTGTGCACCAGCCACTTGGTGGTGACCATGGTTTCCTGGGCACTGATCGGCCATACAGTGAAGACGATCAAGTGATCGCCCATGCAGTGGTTCCATGAGTGCGGCAAGTGCAGGATGCGCATCGAACCGAGGTCCGGGTTTTGAATGCGGCCCATTAGCTTCTTACTGCCCTGCTGCCCATCCATGGTCATCGACACAGTGCCCTTGAGCAACGGCATGCGCACGATACGGTTGCGCAGACCAAAGCTGGCGTGGGCATAAGGGATCTTCTCGGCGTCCCATTTGGCGGAAGATTCGGCGACATGATCCTTGAATGACTGATTGGCCCGAGGGTCAGTCACGTCATCCCACTCCAACAAGCTGTTAAGCAACTCCGGATGCGAACCATTGCAGTGGTAACACTCGCGGTTGTTCTCCAGCACCAGCTTCCAGTTGGCCTTTTCCATCAAGGTGCTTTGTACCGCCACCTTGGTGTTCTCCATGTCGTAGGGCTCCATGTAATGAGCCAGGGTGCTGAGGAAGTCGTCGATGGCCGGCGGGTTTTCTGCCAGGGAAATGAAGATGTAGCCGCCGGCTACTTTGCAGTTCACCGGTTTGAGGTCGTAATCGCGCAGGTTGAAGTCCGCGCCCATCTCACTGCCGGCGAACAGCAGGCGGCCGTCCAGCTCATAAGTCCACTGGTGATAATGGCAAACCAGCTTGGCCACCTTGCCTTTTTCGCTGGTACACAACCGCGAACCGCGATGCCGGCAGACGTTGTGGAAGGCATGCACCACGCCTTCGGCGCCGCGGATGACGATGATCGGGTTATCGCCGATCTGCAGGGTGAGGTAGCTGCCCTTGGCCGGGATCTCACAGGTCATGCCCGCGATCAGCCATTCCTTGTGAAAAATCTCCTGCATGTCGATCTTGAACAACCGCTCATCGTTGTAGAACGGCTGTGGCAGCGAGAACGTACGCTCGCGGTTCTGCAACATCTCGGCAGTGGCCTTGCGTGCGGGCTCCAGCGGGTCGCCCAGGCTCAGGGTAGAGGTGACATCCATCGGTAACTCCTCAATGGCGACTCACACTGCGAGTCGCCGCAATAAAGTGGCTATTCAGTTCACGCAAGCTGGCGTCACAACCTCTTTCTGCGCCTGCCGATGGCGCCTGAATGAAAAGGCAATTCGCTCATGACCTTATTATTCGGCTGGCTACGAGTTTGGCGCTGAGCGCAAGTAAATCCTTATCCATGGGCGACATAGCCGCATCCGTTTCCGACGCGGCAAACCAAGGCCTATGCGGCAGGTCGCGATAAGCATGCAAATGTCGCAGGCAGATAAATGAACGAGGCTGGCAGTGCGCACAATTCGCCCCATATAAGGCCGATGTCCGGCCGCGCGCGGAGAGACGTCTATGACGACTAACGACTTCCTCAACCCGGTCACCACCCAGACCTGGAGCAATGGCCGGCACATGGTGCGTTGCGTAAAAGCGATTCAGGAAACCTGGGACGTACGCACCTTCAGTTTTATGGCCGAACAACCGCTGTTGTATTTCTTCAAGCCTGGTCAGTTCGTCACCCTGGAGTTGGAGATCGACGGCCAGCCAGTGATGCGCTCTTACACCATTTCCAGCTCTCCGGCGGTGCCTTACAGCTTCTCCATCACCATTAAACGGGTGCCGGGCGGCAAGGTTTCCAACTGGTTACACGACAACCTCAAGGAAGGCGATGAGCTGGCGGTGCACGGCCCGGTTGGCCTGTTCAACTCCATCGATTTCCCCGCTGAGAAGGTGCTGCTTCTCTCCGGCGGTGTCGGCATCACCCCGGTGATGTCGATGGCACGCTGGT
>JAWWDH010000244.1:0-5307 GCA_033720015.1 Pseudomonas sp. | reverse complement strand
GGCCCGTCCGGCGGATGCGGAACAGCCGCAGGAGCACGCATGATGAGTCGTTTAACCCGCGCAGCGCTGAGCACGCTGTTGGCTGGGACGTTGTTTAGTGCCCAGGGCATGGCGCAGGAGAAAATTGATGACTACGCCGTGCAACTGCCGGTGACCCTCGCCGGCGAAGGCCCCTGGTATCGGCTAGATGTGCCAATGGCAGTGCATTTCGCTGCCCGCTATGGCGACCTGCGTGATTTGCGGGTGTTCAATGCTGAAGGCCAGTCATTGGCCTATGCACTTGTCGCCGGGCAGAGCGATTTGCGCGAAAGCTCGCAGGAACATGCGGTGAGGGGGTTTCCGCTGTATGCCGAGCAGGGCGACAGCATAGGCGCGCCTAATCTGCGGGTGCAGCGCAGCAGCAGCGGTACCTTGATCGAACTGCTTGATGAGCCTGAGGGAGCGGCCAAGCCAGTGCTGCTGCGTGGTTGGCTGCTGGATGCCAGTGCGCTCAAAGAACCACTGGCGAGCCTGAAGCTGGATTGGGCAGACGGCCAAGACGGCTTTCAGCGCTTCAGCATTGAGGCCAGCGATGATCTGCAAGCCTGGCAGCCCTGGGGCACTGGGCAGCTGGCGCGACTGGCGTTTGCTGGCGAGCGGGTCGAGCAGCGTCAGGTCGAGCTGCCCGGGCGCAAGGCGCGCTACCTGCGGCTGCTCTGGCAGAGTCCGCAGCAGGCGCCGCAGCTGACCGCAGTAACCTTGCGCAGCCAGCGCAGTGACCATATACCCGCGCCCTTGGTGTGGTCTGAACCTCTGACGGCAACGCGCAGCGCGGACGGTCACTACCGGTGGCAGCTGCCGTTGGCGTTGCCGCTGCAACGCCTACAGGTTGAACTCAGTCAGGCCAACACCCTGGCGCCTATTCGTGTCAGCGGGCGCAGCGAAGGCAAGGGCGGCTGGCAATCACTGGCCCAGGGCTTGCTCTATCGGCTGCCGGAAAACGGCACGCAGATTCGTCAGGATGAATTACCGCTGCCGGGCTGGGCGGTGCAACAGCTGCGCCTGCAGATCGACGAGCGCGGCGGCGGCCTTGGTAGCGAGCCGCCGTCAATCAAGGTGGCGGTGCGTGCCACGCAGCTGGTATTCCTGCAGCGCGGCAATCCACCTTACCGGCTGGCCCTTGGGCGGGCAGGCGCTGAGTCGGCTGCGTTGCCGCTAACCACCTTGATTCCAGGTTATCAGCCGCAGCGCTTGGCGCAGTTGGGTACGGCTAAAGCGCAGTTGCAGGATGGTAAGTTGCAACAGCAGGCGCAGAGCGCCGATGCCGATAGCCAGTGGCGGCGCTGGGGCCTATGGCTGGTGCTGTTGCTCGGTGTGGGGTTGCTGGCCTTGATGGCGGCCAGTTTGCTGCGTCGGCCCAGTGCCGATTAGCGCGCTATCGCGCCTCTTTTACTGAAATAAGACGCAGCCGATTCGGGCGCCTACAGTATTGTTAGCCGATTAACTGGATTGGTGTTTAAGGTCAGGAAGGCCCTTGCGTATTAAGACGATGAGCAGTTTTGCGATGATTTGCGCGCGTTTTCCCGGTGGATTGTGCCAGCGTGATCAGGTGTTTTGTTTAGCGGTGCCCTGCCGATGAATGCCTGTGGGGATTCCAGCTGGGCGCTCAGTGGCCCGGTATTTCTGACCGCTGCGGTGTGTGCAGGCGTGCTGCTGTTGGCGCGATGGGTTACGCGGCAGCGTTACTTCCCTGGGCGCGAGAGCTTTATAGTGCTGCACCTGGACAGCCTCTGGAGGAAGCTGGCGGCAAGCCTGGAAATGGCGATGCAAGGCCCGCAGTGCAAGATGTTCTGGGCCACTATGGCCTGGCCAGGCATTCTCATGACGCCCACCTTCTGGGCAGTTTTCCTCTGGCAATACATCAATAGCGTGCGACAACCACTGCCGCTGCGCAGCACCCTGGGCTTGACCGTGGTGCCGCTGCTGATCTGGCTGATGGCCCTGAGTAACCCCTGGCATGGCCTGTTTTATGCGGCGGGGACCGCGCCGCTGAGCGATGAGCTGGGCGCACCAATCCGCTATCAGCACGGTCCGCTGTTCTATGCGGCTGCGGCCTACGTTTATCTCTTTATGGCTTTTTGCATGGGCGTGGTCTTGCGCGCGGCGATCGTCAGCTATGGCGTGCATCGCCGGCATTTTCTGGCGTTTGTTTTTGTCACCGCAGTGCCCTGGGTGGCCAATATCAGCTACGTGGTGTTTGGCTGGATGTTGTTCGACTTCGACCCGACGCCGTTCAGCTTTGCCTTTACCTTAGTGGCGTTTGCCTGGCTGATTGTCGGTGTGCGGCTGTTCGACCTGTTGCCGGTGGCCCGCCACCTGTTACTGGAGGCGCTACTCGACCCGGTACTGGTCGTAGATGCGCAGCTACGTGTGATTGAGGCCAACCCCGCAGCGCTGAAACTAGCCGGTCTGCGCAGTGGTTGGCAGGGGCGGCCGCTGGTGGATTGGCCGGTTCTCGGTGCTGATCTACAACAGTTGCTCGGCGAGCCGGTGTCGGGCGAGCAGGAGCGCCTGCTGACCCTGGCCAATTCGGCGCGTTATTTTGAAGTGCGTGTGCGCGCTATCGAGCGCGAGACTCATCGCGGCACCCTGATATTGGGGAAAATGCTCTATCTGCGTGACGTCACCCAGCGTCATCTCAGCGAGTTGAAACTGGCCGAAGCCCTGGCTCTGAGCGAGGAGCGTTTGCGCACAATCACCAGCCTGCATGAGCAACTGCAGGAACAGGCACTGTGTGATCCGCTCACGGGCTTGTACAACCGCCGTTATTTGGAGGAGTTCTTTACCCGTGAACTGGCGGTTGCACAGCGCGAACGCACACCGATTTCCCTGGCGCTGATCGACCTGGACCATTTCAAACGGCTTAACGATGAGCATGGCCACTTAGAGGGTGACGATGTACTCAAGGGCGTTGCCCAGCACCTGCTGGAAAATCTACGCAATTCCGATGCAGTGTTCCGCATCGGTGGCGAAGAGTTTCTGCTGATTCTGCCGCGTGCCAATGCACATGAAGCCCGTGCACGGCTGGAAACCATCTGCCGTGAACTGGCGGCACACCCATTGCCGACTCGCGGTGGCGCGCGCTATGTGACCCTCTCCGCAGGCCTCGCACTATGGCCTGAGCAGGGGCAGGGGCTGGATGAGTTGCTGCAGGTGGCCGATGCGGCGCTCTATCAGGCCAAGGATGAGGGGCGTAATAGGGTGTGCAGCCTCGCCTGAACCGTTGGGCGCGGCGCGGTGGAGCGCCTTCTATCCAGCGCTAAGGCGCTTTGTCCGCTAAAGGGGTAAACTGCGCGCGATTTCCTATCCTCCGGAGCCCTCCATGTCCCGCGTTACCCTCAGCCGCTACCTGATCGAGCAGACCCGCTGCAACAACACCCCGGCCGATCTGCGTTTCCTTATCGAAGTGGTCGCACGGGCCTGTAAGGAAATCAGCCATCAGGTGTCCAAGGGCGCGCTGGGCGGCGTACTGGGCAGCATGGGTACCGAGAACGTGCAGGGCGAGGTGCAGAAAAAGCTCGACGTGATCTCCAACGAAATTCTCTTGGAGGCCAACGAGTGGGGCGGTCACTTGGCCGGCATGGCCTCGGAAGAGATGGACAACGCCTACCAGATTCCTGGCAAGTACCCGAAGGGTGCCTACCTGCTGGTATTCGACCCGCTGGACGGCTCCAGCAACATCGACGTCAACGTTTCGGTCGGCACTATTTTCTCGGTGCTGCGTTGCCCGGATCGCAACGGCGCTGAGGGTGACCTAGGCGAAGAAGCCTTCCTCCAGCCAGGCACCGAGCAGGTGTGCGCCGGTTACGCCATCTACGGCCCGCAGACCATGCTGATGCTGACCCTCGGTGACGGCGTCAAGGGTTTCACCCTGGACCGCGAACTGGGCAGCTTCGTGATGACCCACGATGACATCAAGGTGCCGGAAGCGACCAAGGAATTCGCCATCAACATGTCCAACCAGCGCCACTGGGAAGCACCGGTACAGCGTTACGTCAGTGAGCTGCTGGCGGGCGAAACCGGGCCGCTGGGCAAGAACTACAACATGCGTTGGGTCGCGGCGATGGTTGCCGACGTGCACCGTATCCTCACTCGCGGCGGTGTGTTTATGTACCCGCGCGACAGCCGTGATCCGGCGATGCCCGGCAAGCTGCGTCTGATGTACGAAGCTAACCCGATGGCGATGATCATCGAGCAGGCGGGCGGCGTGGCTACCAACGGCACCGAGCGGATTCTCGATATTCAGCCGACCTCCTTGCACCAGCGCGTTGCTGTCTTCCTCGGCTCCAAGGAAGAAGTTCTGCGCATCAGCGCTTACCACCGCGAGTAAGCGATGCAGCCCTGGCAGCCGTTACTCGACTGGTGGTTCGGCCCCGGCGTAACGGCTGCCGAGGTGGCGGCCAGCCGCACAGCGCTTTGGTTTGCCAAGCAGGACCAACAGGATGATCAGGCCCGCGAGCAATTTGCTGGCCGGGTCGAGCAGGCTCTGGCGGGGCAGTTGCAAGACTGGCAGCGGGAGCCGCAGGGCTGGCTGGCGACCTTGCTGTTGCTGGACCAGCTACCGCGCATGATTTTTCGCGACACTCCGCGCGCCTTTGCCGGTGATTCGCTGGCACGTCCTCTCGCATTGCATGGCTTGGCCTTGGGCTGGGATCAGCAGCTGCCTGCTATCCGGCGCGTGTTCGTCTATCTGGTGCTGGAGCATGCCGAAGAGCTGGCGCTGCAGAATCAGGCCGTGCAGCTGTTCAGTAGCTTGCATCAGCAGGCTGCGACTGCTGAGCGTGAACTGTTTGCCGGCTACCTGGATTATGCCGAGCGTCACCAGCAGGTCATTGCCCGTTTTGGCCGTTTCCCTCATCGCAATCACATTCTCGCTCGCCCCTCCAGTCGCGAAGAATCTGCCTTTCTGCGGGAACCTGGCTCGCGCTTCTAGCATCCAAGCAGGCAAGCTCGGTATTGCTATGCCAAGCTGGTCTTGGTCATTTCCTCAGGAGTTCCTCATGTCTCTGCGCGTCGCCGCACTACTTGCCGGCTGCCTATTTTTGGCGGCTTGCAACAAGGTTAATCAGGATAATTACGCCAAGCTCAAGCCAGGTATGAGCAAGGTTGAGGTCGAGAACTTGCTCGGTAAGCCTTCCGAATGCGCAGGTGCCCTGGGCATCTCCAGCTGCACATGGGGCGATGAGCAGCGCTTTATCAGCGTGCAGTACGCCGGTGAGCAGGTCTTGCTGTTTTCCGGCAAGGGGCTGAAGTGAAGCGCTGGTTGGC
>JAWWDH010000243.1:0-5356 GCA_033720015.1 Pseudomonas sp. | reverse complement strand
CTTGATATACAAGACGACTTTGCGCGCAGCGAGCGGGATCAACCTTAATGGGCAACTTTACCTTTTCCATAAGGCGCGCATATTATAGCGACAGGCCTTCGGAGTCAAAGAGAAAAGCAACCTGAGCGCGAATAACCGGCAAGCATTCGAGTCCGGCTCGTGACGCCACGACCTGCTGCGACTACAATAGCAACCCTCTTATTTTATTGCTTAAAAACAGGCTAAGGTGCTCATGGCCAGAATTATCCTCGCCTCTTCCTCCCCTTACCGCCAGCAACTACTGCACAAGCTGGGGTTGGACTTTCAAAGCTGTAGCCCAAACATCGACGAAACCCCCCGGCCCGACGAACCGGCAACGGCGCTGGTGCAACGGCTCGCCGAGCAAAAAGCCCGCGCCGTCGCGACCCAGTTCCCTCAGGGGCTGATCATTGGTTCGGATCAGGTGTGTGTCAATCAAGGGCAAATTCTGGGCAAACCCGGCACCCGGGAACGAGCCAAAGCACAACTACTGGCTGCCAGCGGGCAACGCATCACCTTTTATACCGGTCTGGCGGTGCTGGATGCGGCAAACGATCGCCTGCATTCGATGGTAGAACCGTTCTCGGTAGTATTCCGCCCGTTGACCGAAGCGCAGATTGAGCGCTACCTGGATCGGGAGCCCGCCCTGGACTGTGCCGGCGCCTTCAAGTGCGAAGGACTCGGCATCAGCCTGTTCGAACGGATGGAAGGTCGGGATCCCAACAGCCTGATCGGTTTACCGCTGATCGCCCTGGTGGAACTACTGGGTTGTTTTGGGGTAGATGTGCCGTAAAGAATGTGAGTCATGAGGGGAGTCGCATAAAATAAACCGCTTCTCCTCTCACCTGTCATTCGGCGTTTAAAGCCAACCGGGAAGCTGACGGATATCGTCGATCAGGGCTAACGGTGTATGTTGGCATAATTTAGCGCCATCATGTACACCATAGGTCACGCCGATCCTGTCCATGCCGATGGCTTCGGCCATCGCCAGATCGTAGCTCGAATCCCCCACCATCACCGCGTCCGACGGGCTAAGCTTCAACTCGTCCAGAATTTGCTCCAGCATCAACGGATGAGGTTTGGACTGGGCCTGGTCCGCCCCGCGCAGGGCGTGGAAATAGGCCCCGAGATCGGTTTCTGCCAGCACTCGATCCAGCCCCACCCGCTGTTTACCGGTGGCGACGGCCAGCCGGTAACCATTACCATGCAAACTCTTGATGGTATCGGCCGCGCCGGCAAACAAGGGCGATGGTGTCTCGTTCAGCTCAAGATAATGCCGGCGATATGCCGCCAGCAGGGTGGCTTCTTCCGCCGCCGCCAACGCGCCGAACAACAGCGGAAACGCCTTGTGCAGACTAAGCCCGATAATGTCGCGCACCGCCGCCGCCGCAGGGACCGGCAGCGCACAATCCTGCGCCGCCGCCTGCATGCTGGATACGATGCGTGCCACCGAGTCCATCAGGGTGCCGTCCCAGTCAAAGATAACCAGCTGGTACTTCACGATTGCGCCATCCGGGTCAGCAGCTTTTTCAGCGCCGGCTCCAGGGGTGCTTCCAGCACCATGCTCTCTTCACGTCCCGGGTGGAAGAAACGAATGCGACAGGCATGCAGAAACAGCCGTTTCAGCCCCATTCCGCTCATCTTCTGATCAAACAACTGATCACCGTATTTATTGTCACCGGCAATCGGGTGGCCGGCATGCAGGGTATGAACCCGGATCTGGTGAGTTCGGCCGGTAACCGGACTACATTCCACCAGGGTCGCCCCGGTAAACTTCTGGATGATGCGAAAACGGGTTTCCGACGGCTTGCCTTCTTTATCAACCCGCACCACGCGCTCACCCGAGGCCAGCTCGTTCTTCTTCAGCGGCGCTTTCACCACCTTTTGATGAGGCTGCCACTGGCCGCGCACCAATGCCAGGTAATGCTTGTCCATGGTTTTTTCACGCAGTTGCTCATGCAGGCTGCGTAACATGCTGCGTTTCTTGGCCACCAGCAAAATGCCGGAGGTATCCCGGTCCAGCCGGTGCACCAGCTCCAGAAAACGCGCATCGGGGCGTAACGCCCGCAGCCCTTCAATCACACCAAAGCTCAGGCCGCTACCGCCATGTACGGCAATACCCGAAGGCTTGTTCAGTACGATCAGCGCATCATCTTCATAGATGATGGCCGCATCGAGCGATTGCACCTGGTTCAGTTTGGCCGATGGCAGCGTATTCTCTCGTTCTGCCACCCGTACTGGCGGCACCCGGATCACGTCGCCGGCCAGCAGTTTGTATTCCGGTTTGATGCGCTTTTTGTTAACTCTTACCTCGCCTTTGCGCAAAATTCGATAAATCAGGCTTTTGGGAACGCCTTTAAGCTGAGTCCGTAAATAATTGTCAATGCGCTGCCCTTCATGCTCAGCCTCTATGGTGAGCAGCCGCACGCTGTGTTGTTCTTGTTTCATGGCCGTTATTCTAACATCAGCCAGTGTGCTTTGGCTGCAAAAAAGGCGTCTTGCTAAGGTTGCAGTTAAAGTGTGATAATGACTCCGTTTTTCGTGCTTTCCGGGATCGGAGGGTGCACCCTGAATACCCCTGATTTTCCGTTTTATTCGCGACCTTTGGGCTCCCCCCTTAACGTGAAAGACACCTGAATATGCGCCTCATGCGTACCCAGCCGGGAGGCTGTAACCATTACGCTCACAGACTCGAGGCCGGTGTCCGTCGGAATAACACGGTCAAGCCAGGGGAATACCAACACTGTAGAAACAGTAAAAACTTAATAAAAAGAGTACTCAATGAAAAGAATGCTAATCAACGCAACCCAGGAAGAAGAGTTGCGTGTAGCCCTGGTAGATGGGCAAAAACTATACGATCTGGATATTGAAAGTCCCGGCCACGAGCAAAAAAAAGCCAACATCTATAAAGGCAGAATCACCCGGGTAGAACCCAGCCTGGAAGCTGCCTTCGTCGACTACGGTGCCGACCGCCACGGTTTTCTGCCGCTCAAGGAAATCGCCCGCAACTACTTCCCCGCCGGTTACAGCTATCAGGGCCGCCCCAATATCAAGGAAGTGGTCAAGGAAGGTCAGGAAGTTATCGTTCAGATAGATAAAGAAGAGCGTGGCAACAAGGGCGCCGCCCTTACCACCTTTATCAGCCTGGCCGGCTCTTATCTGGTACTGATGCCCAACAATCCCCGAGCTGGTGGCATCTCTCGCCGTATCGAAGGCGATGAGCGTACCGAGCTCAAGGAAGCCCTCGCTCATCTGAAACTGCCCGACGGCATGGGTCTGATTGTGCGTACCGCCGGTGTCGGCAAAACCGGCGAAGAGCTGGAATGGGATCTGCACGTTCTGCAGACCCACTGGTCCGCCATTCAGGAAGCCGCCGAAGGTGGTAGCGCCCCGTTCCTGATCCATCAGGAAAGCAACGTCATCGTGCGCGCCATCCGTGACTATTTGCGTCGCGATATCGGCGAGATCCTGATCGACAACCCGGTTATTTTCGAGCGTGCCAAACAGCACATCGAACTGGTTCGCCCCGACTTCGTTAACCGGGTCAAGCTGTACGAGGGCGACGTGCCCATGTTCAGCCACTACCAGATTGAAAGCCAGATCGAGTCGGCCTTTCAGCGGGAAGTGCGTCTGCCTTCCGGCGGCAGCATCGTTATCGACCCGACCGAAGCGCTGACCAGTATCGACATCAACTCCTCTCGCGCCACCAAAGGCGGCGATATCGAGGAAACCGCGCTGCAGACCAACCTGGAAGCGGCAGAAGAAATCGCCCGCCAATTGCGTCTGCGTGACCTGGGTGGCCTGGTGGTGATCGATTTCATCGACATGACCCCGGTACGCCACCAGCGCGAGGTGGAGAACCGCCTGCGTGACGCGGTACGCCAGGACAGAGCCCGCATTCAGCTGGGCCGTATATCCCGCTTCGGTCTGCTGGAAATGTCCCGTCAGCGCCTGCGTCCTTCCCTCGGCGAGTCCAGCACCCATGTGTGCCCGCGCTGTCTGGGCCAGGGCACCATCCGCGACAACGAATCGCTGGCACTGGCCATACTGCGCCTGATTGAAGAAGAAGCACTGAAAGACAACACCGGGCAAATTCATGCCCAGGTGCCGGTCGATGTGGCTGCCTACCTGCTCAACGAGAAACGCAAATCCATTGCCGGGCTGGAGAATCGCTACAAGGTAGAGATTTACATCATTCCCAACGAACAGCTGGAAACACCACACTTCGACGTGGCCCGGGTTCGCACCGGGGAAGAAGAAAATGTCTCCAGCTTTACGCTGAAAACCACCGTCGAGAAGCCGGCCTACAGCCCCCGCCAGGGCCAGGTAGCGGCCAAGAGCGAACAACCGGCACTGCAGGGCTTTACTGCTCCCGCTCCTGCCCCGGCTCCCACTCCGGCGCCGGTTGCGGCTAAAGCCGAAGCGGCCGCTCCTGTTGCCGCCGAGCCCGGCCTGTTGAGCCGCATGTTCTGTGCCCTGAGCAGTTGGTTCAAGGGATCTTCCGAACCTCAGCAAGCTCCTGCGCCGACGCCCGTCGAAAAGCCGGCCCGCCAGGCACGTAGCAACGAACGCAATCAGGATCGCAACAGCGAGCGTCGTGAGCGTGGCGATCGCCGCAACACGCGCAACAATCGAAGACCCCGTGATGAAGAACGCAGCAACAAAGCTGCTCCGGCCGCAGCCGACGCTCAGTCACAGCCGCAGAGCGAGGCCAAGACCGACAGACCCCGTCGTGAACGTCGCAAGCCGCGCCGCGAACAGCCTCAGCAGCAACCACAAAAAGAGACCGCCGCCGTTGAGCTGGTGCCGACCCCGGCTCCACAGCAACAGCCTCAGCAGCAACAGCAGCCAGCTCAGGAAATCGAGCAAAAGGAACAGGCCGTTGCCGAGCGCCGTCAGCGTCGCAAGATGCGTAAGCAGGTGCGAATTGACAGTGAAGCTCGCCCGACGGATACCACCGCAGAGCAGGCCGAGCGCCCGGCGCAACGTCAGCCCAAGGCACAACAGGAGCCTGTTGCCGCGCAAAGCGCCGCTGACAAGCCAGCGACTCACCACCAGCGTGGTGGTGCCATGCCCAAGCGCAAGCGCATCAATGAAGACAGCCGCCGTCAGCGTCGTCAGGACAGCATCGCTGCCTTGATTGCCGCCCAGGGTGAAGAAAAATGGGTTGCCTCGGAAACAGCCGAGATGGAAGCCGCTCCGGCACCGGCGAAACAAGCCGCCGAGCCCAAGGCAGCAGCCGAAGCGCCCAAGGCAGCAGCCGAAGCGCCCAAGGCTGAAGCCGAAGCGCCCAAGGCTGAAGCCGAAGCGCCCAAAGTTGAAGCCGTAGCGCCCAAGG
>JAWWDH010000242.1:0-5390 GCA_033720015.1 Pseudomonas sp. | reverse complement strand
TTCGTCGAGCAAAATGCTGCCGCCCTCGGCCAACTCGAACTTACCCGGCGCACTGGCAATCGCCCCGGTAAACGCGCCCTTCTCATGGCCGAACAGCGTGGCTTCAAGCATGTTGTCCGGGATCGCCGCACAGTTGATGGCAATAAAGGGTTTGCTCGCACGGGGTGACTGCTGGTGAATAAAGCGCGCCAGCACCTCTTTACCGGTACCCGACTCACCGGTGATCAACACCGTGGAATCGCTCTGCGCAACGCGCGTGGCCAGGGCCAGCAGTTGCACGCTGGCCGGCTCTTCGGCGACAGGGCCATCCTGCTCGCTGGCCGCGACACGGCCCAAGGCATGTCGATCGACCAGGCTCAGCAAAGCCTTGGGCTCAAAGGGCTTCACCAGGTAATCCACCGCGCCCTGGCGCATGGCATCCACTGCCCGCTCAACCGCGCCGAACGCGGTCATCAACAGCACCGGCAATTGCGGCTGTCGCTGACGAATCTGCGCCAACAACTGGTGGCCATCCATGCCCGGCATGTTGACGTCGCTGACCACCAGGCCAAAGGACTCTTCAGCAATCGCCAGCAGCGCTGCTTCGGCACAATCCACCGCACGGTAATCATGCCCACCCAGCACCAGGGTGTCGGCCAATGCCTCACGCAATGCGCGGTCATCTTCGACCAACAGAATTTTGCTCGCCATCGCGGGTTACTCCTGAATCAACGGGTGCACGGCACCCAGTAGCGGCAAGGTAATAATGGCGCAAGTGCCACGCCCCAGCCGCGAACGCAGCTGCACATCGCCCTGATGAGCGCGCGCCACTGCCTTGACCACGGCCAGGCCAAGCCCGGTGCCGGTGGTTTTAGTGGTGAAGAAGGGTTCGCCCAGCCGAGCCAGCGTGGCGCTGTCGATGCCTGGACCATTGTCACTGACGCACAGGCGCAGATTTTCGCCGCGCTGATACAGATGAATTTTCAATTGCGCTTCACGGCCGCCCGCCTGAATCGCGTTCTCGATCAGGTTGAGCACCGTGCCAACTAAGGTGTCGCGATTGCACAGCAACTCACCGACGCGACTGTCGCACTGCCAGCGCACCTGCATGCCCAGCACGTGCGGTTCGGCTGCACTGCGCAGCGCCGCAAACAGCGCAGTGGGAGCCAAGCGATCCGGTAACGGCAAGTCGCCACGGGCGAAGATCAGCATGTCGCGCACCTGATGCTCCAGCTCGTGCAGGCGCTCTTTCAGGCGACCGGCAAAGCGCTGCTGCTGTTCAGCCGGCAGCACCTGCTCGGTCAGGTGGCTGGCGTAGAGCAGCGCAGCGGATAGCGGCGTACGAATCTGATGCGCCAGCGACGCGACCATGCGCCCCAAGGCCGACAAGCGTTCGTGGCGCGACAGTTGATCCTGCAAGCGCCGGGTTTCTGTCAGGTCGGTGAGCAATACCAGCTGGCCCGGCTCGGCATGCAGTGAGCGGGTGGCAATTGATAGGCGCCGGCCATCTTTCAGGGAAATCTCATGGCCATCGTCTTCACGCGGGGCAAAGTTGCGGGCGATGACTTCGCGCCACAACATGCCGACCAACGGCCGACCCAACAGGCTGCGCGCCACCGGATTGGCCTCGCGCACCACGCCCTGGCCGTCAATGACGATTACGCCGCCGGGCAGCAAATCCAGCAGGCTTTGCAAGCGGTTAGCCAGGCGCTCTTTTTCGGCCAACTCCTGCATGCGCTGAGCGCTGACCAACGCCAGCTGACCTTTGAGCTCGGTTACCCGCGCCTCCAACATGCTGTAGGAGGCGTTGAGCTGGGTCGACATCTGGTTGAACAAGGCAAACGTCTGTTCAAGCCCAGCACGGCTGGCCTGCTCTGCAGGGACAGCTGGCACGTCGGAATCGTTGGGGCGTTGCAGGTTGGCGTTCATGCTTCTCTCTCGCGCGGCGAGCCGTCATAAGACAGTCAGTTGCAAGAGAGATAGCAATACCCGTGCCGGAAAAAATATCCTTTAAAATCAATACTCTAAAAAACAAAGCCGAAGGTTGTGTCAAACCTTCGGCTTTATTGGGTGAACAAACGCCAAGTCACTGACGAGCGCGGGCAGGCGACCTCAGTCGTCCTGCCCCTCGTCATCACGCCGGCTCATGCCGTATTTGCGCATCTTCTCCACCAGGGTGGTACGACGAATACGCAAACGCTCGGCAGCACGCGCCACCACGCCATTGGCGTCATCCAGGGCTTGCTGGATCAGGCCTTGCTCAAGGTTGCCCAAGTAATCTTTTAGGTCCAGCCCTTCTGGCGGCAGCATCGCAGTCGAGTTGATACCCGGCAAACCGGCGATGAGTGTGGCGCGCTCATCAATGTCATCTCGCAGGCTGGCGACCATGTGCTCGTCTTCATCATCAACATGGCGGAACTTCTTCGGCAACTCACCCACGCCAATCACGCCATAGGGATGCATGATCGCCATACGCTCGACCAGGTTGGCCAGCTCGCGCACGTTACCCGCCCAGTCATGCTGACACAGCGACATGATGGCCGCCGAGTTGAAGCGAATGGAGCCGCGTTTCTCGAATTCCATGCGTGAAATCAATTCATTCATCAGCAGCGGAATGTCCTCGATGCGCTCACGCAACGGGGCCATCTCGATAGGGAACACATTCAGGCGGTAATACAGGTCTTCACGGAAGCTACCGTCCTCAATCATCTGCTCAAGGTTTTTGTGCGTCGCAGCAATAATCCGCACGTCGGCATGCTGGGTTTTGTTGCTGCCCACTCGCTCAAAGGTGCGCTCCTGCAATACCCGCAGCAGCTTTACCTGCATGGGCAGCGGCATGTCGCCGATTTCATCGAGAAACAGGGTGCCGCCGCTGGCCAACTCGAAACGCCCGGCCCGGTTGGTGATGGCACCGGTGAACGCGCCCTTCTCGTGACCAAACAACTCGCTCTCCAGCAACTCAGCGGGAATCGCCCCGCAGTTGACTGGCACAAAAGGACCTTCACGGCGCTTGGAGTGGTAATGCAGGTTGCGCGCGACCACTTCCTTGCCGGTGCCCGACTCACCCAGGATCAGCACGCTGGCCTCGGTATCGGCGACCTGCTGCATCATCTGCCGCACATGCTGAATGGCGCGGCTGGTACCGACTAGGCTGCGGAACAAATTGGTCTCGCGCTGACGGCCACGCTCGCGGGCCTGGTCGTACATTTCACGGTACACCTGGGCGCGGTGCAGCGAGTCGAGCAGCTTGTTGTAGCTTAGCGGCATCTCCAAACTGGCCAACACACTGCGGCGCTGCTCTTCCGGCCACTCGGCGGCCACTTGCTCGTCAAGCAACAGCGCCGGCAGAAACTCATCCCACACAGCTAACTGCTTAAGCATGCCCAGCACACCACCCTTGGCGGTGACGTCACCCAGCAACACGCTAAGCACTGCACGGCTGGACTCTAAACCGGCTACGGCCTGTTGCCAGCTCTGACTGTCACAGGCCAGATGGTCTTCACCCAGAAAATTCAGAATCACCGCCAAGTCACGGCGGCGCTCGCTGTTATCGTCAATCAGGAGAATTTTGGTTTCACGCCACATAATTTATTTTCTGATCCTGGAGTGAATAACGCACCCGCCGCCCAATACAACGCAACCCTGCGACGGCAATTGGTCGGTAGTAAAGTCAATTTTTTGTTCTATGTCAATTTTATGGCGTGACTAGCCCAGCTTCTGAACGATTCGCCTGAAGCCGCTCAAAAAGCATACAAAATATGGGGATTGGCTTGAAGGCCATGCGAGAGCGCGCATCAGCGCGCTCGGGGGAGGGGTCAACCAAACAGCTGATAAACCTTGGCGCCTTGTTGCGACTGGTTCAGCTGAACCAACTCTTGAGCTAAGCGCTGCTGCTCAGCCTGGCAGACGCTGACCAGCTCACGATATAGGTCGAGCAGCTCCTGCATCCGCGCACGCAGGGCGTCTTCGTCACTGGCAGACTCAAGCATGGCCTCGTCCACCGCCTGGCGGCACTGCAAATCCAGCTCGCCAATAGCCGCCCAGTCATGATTCGCCAAGGCGCTACGCAGCGCACTGCCGGTTGTTTCGAGACGCTGGACTGTCGAAGTCATGGGTACGTTCCTTTAAGCATCAAACTGGATTACTGGCCGATAGCATCCCAGCCCGCCTTTACATCGCGCAGCAACGTGGCAACTTCCTCAAGGGCAGTCGCGTCATTCTTCGCATTGGCCTGCAGCAGGCGGGTAACCATGTACTGGTAAAGATTATCCAGATTGCTGGCCAACTCACCGCCCTGGGTCAAATCCAGGCCTTCGCGCAGACCACCGACAATGCCGATAGCCTTACCGATTAGCTCACCCTTCAACGCGGTCTGTTGACGCTCCATCGCCCCCTTGGCTTGGGCGATACGGGTCAGGCCGCCTTCCATCAACATTTGAATCAAGCGATGAGGTGAAGCGTCAACGGCCTGAGCCTGGGTGTTAACGGATTGATACTGCCGCATGGCTACCATCGCGTTCATGCTGAATGTACTCCAGTGTTTGCCGGGAATACTTCAGTTATCGGCGGCCAACCCGCCAGCTTGAGCCTTAATATAGAAAAATGCGCTCGGCAATCAGCGGGCCGCCGGTTCAACTTCCGGGCCAATCGCAAACCAAGCATCGCGGACTTGCTCCAGCAGCGCTTGCACTTCTTCCAGCCTACGCGGGGTTTTATCCACAGCCACGCCTGCCAAGCGTCGGGTCATATAGTCGTAAAGGTCATCCAGATTTTCCGCCAGTTCACCGCCAAGGGTTTTATCCAGGCTGGCCTGCAAAATACCGATGATCGACAGCGTGGCACCCACCGCTTCGCCGCGTATATCCGGGCTGTTTTCACGCTGGGCATGCAGAGCGAGAGAAATGCGTTCAAGCGCACCATCGAGCAATAGCTGCACCGCCTGATAAGGCGTTACGTCTTGGCTGGTCTTAACGCTTTTATAGGTATCAATCGGCTTGTTCACGGCTTAATTACTCTGTTTAACCACACCCGGCAAGCTGCCGAGCGCTTGGGTTAAGCGGTCGCTGGTGGCGTTCAAATTACCTACGAGCGCATCCATGGCATTGAACTGTGCAAACAGGCGCGTTTGCAGCTGGCTGACGCGGCGTGCCAGGGTTTCCTTCTGCTTGTCGATATCGGTCAGGGTGGTTTGGATGCCCTTCATCCGCTGTTCCAGCACACCACCGGTCTGGATATAGCCGTCAATGCGCTTATCAACCCGGCTCATCAGGCCGTTATCACCGGTAAAAAAAGTGCCTAACGCGCCAAAGTTATCGGTAATTGCCGAAGCCAACTTGGCATCATCGATCTTCAGGGTGCCATCTTTTTGCGTGGTGATACCCAAGTCAGCCAACACGCGGATGCCCTCTTGA
>JAWWDH010000241.1:0-5407 GCA_033720015.1 Pseudomonas sp. | reverse complement strand
TATTGCAGGCAACCGGCTTCAGCCTGGCTGGGCGGCACCAGCTGGCGCAGGCTGGATTCAACCGCGTCCGCGTGGCCGGGCAGAGCGGTAATGGTGGCAATGAGTGTGAGTGGGCTCGACATGCGTTGGCTCCGGTTGAAGAGGTGGTCATGCTCGCTTATTTGATTGACGAGAAAAACAGCCTGCCACTAGAGTTTCTTTCAATATTATTTTGATAATGGATTGCCATGCTGCGTTTTGATGACCTGCAATTATTTGTCTGCACGGCTGATCTGGGCAGCCTGTCTGCAGCGGCCCGCCGGCTGGATATCTCCCCGGCAGTGGCCAGTGCCGCACTCAAACGTTTGGAGCAACAGTTGCAGGCGCGCCTGTTCAATCGCTCTACCCGCAGCTTACGGCTGACGCCCGAAGGCGAGTTGTTTCTCGGCAACGCGCGTTTGGCCCTGCAGAGCCTAGACGAGGGGCGCCAACAATTGGCCGGCAGCAAGGTGGGGATCAGCGGTCCGCTGCAGTTGTCGGCACCTTCGGATTTCGGCCGTAACACCCTGCTGCCCTGGCTGGATGAATTTCAGCAGGCGCATCCGAAGGTGCAGCTGCGCCTGCTGCTCGGCGACCGCGTGGCGGATCTGTTTCGCGAACCGGTGGACATTGCCCTGCGCTACGGTGCTCCCGAGGACTCCAGCCTGGTCGCCTTGCCGGTGGCCGCATCCAACCGACGGGTGTTATGCGCCGCACCGCAGTACCTGCAACGCCGGGGTGCGCCTGAGTCTGTGGCGGCGCTGGCCGAGCACAATTGCCTGCTCTATATGCTCGGTGGACGCGCACATGATCGCTGGCGTTTCAGCGATGGCAAGCGTGAGCAGGCCATCAGCGTCAAAGGTGACCGGGTTAGTGATGATGCCGATGTAGTGCGGCGCTGGGCCGTTAGTGGCGCGGGGCTGGTGTACAAATCCTGGCTGGATGTTGCCGGTGACGTAAGCGCGGGGCGGCTGCAGGTGCTGCTGCCTGAGCTGCTGGGCGAGCCGACACCGCTCAACTTGATCTGCGCGCACCGTGCGCAGTTGAGCAAACCGGTGCTGTTATTGCGCGAGTTTGTCCAGGCACGCTGCACCGCCTTACTGGCGGATGCACCCTGGCCGCACTAGTATCTGCGCCAACGCGCTGCGGCAATCAACCGCAGCGACGCTGCGCGAATCGCGCGCAACAGCAATGCTAGAGTCGCGCCCCATGAAATTGACCCGTACTGACCGTCGCTTGCTGGCCTGGATGCTGTATTTCAGCGTGCTGTTCAGTGCGTTCGCCTGCAGTATCGGTCACGGGCAGATGGCGGGCTTGCAGCTCAGCGGTCTAAGCAGCCAGTACTGTTCCTTCGCGGGCAACTTCGGCGCCGGCGCTGACCTGGACAGCTCCGGGGTGGTCGCGCCCAACCCGGCGATGGCAAGCGGTTGTAGCCTCACCAGCCTGTTCAGCGCCATCATCCTGGCGGCCTTCTTCGGTTTGCTGGGTTTGCTTGCGATCAGTGGTGCACCGATACGTACAACGTTTTTCACCCCTCAGGCCGTACGTTATCTCTGGCCTTCAGCTAACCCCCGCGCTTCTCCTTCGATGCTTTAGCAGCCGGGCACTTCGCTCGGGTTATTTCCATCGTTGTTCGGCACGCTGTTTCGTGCGGCAACGTTATGGGGCAGCTATCGGAATCGTCCCATGAGTCAATCCGTCTGTTGATCTTGCCGCCCTGCGTGGCGCAGCTGTTGCTGACTGTGATTGGCGAGTGGATTTATTGGTGCGGGTTTGGTCCGCGCCAGGGCATCGCACAACAACGTACGCGTGGGCACCCAGTCCACCCAGGAGGAACACCATGTTACTGAAGAAGACCCTACTGATCGCCGCTTTGCTGAGCCCGAGCCTGTTTGCCGGCGCCCATGAATACAACGTTGCTGAGTTGCATATCGAGCACCCGTGGTCGCGTGAGATGCCACCGGTGGCGCCTACGGCGGCGGCCTATTTTGTGGTGCACAACAAGGGCGCTGAGGCTGATCGTTTACTTAGCGTCAGCACGCCGCATGCCGGCAAGGTCGAGATGCATGAGCACCTGCATGCCGATGGTGTGATGAAAATGCAGCAGGTGCAAAGCGTGGTAATTCCGGCCGGCGGCGAGGTGAAATTCGCGCCCATGGGCTATCACGTGATGCTGTTCAACCTGCAGCAGGCCAAGGACGGCGAGCGTTTCCCGCTGACCCTGACCTTCGAGAAGGCCGGTACGATTGAAGTGGAAGTCGCGGTACAGAAACAGGCTCCGATGCAAGAAGCGGCGCACCACTGACAGTATTAACTGTTGATCTGTATCTGGCTTACTACCAGCTGCAGAACCTGTTTACGACTTAGCGAGCTAGAGCCAGGCAAGGCAAAAACAGCCGAGGAAGCGGAGTTTACGGTGGTAAATGAGCATTACTTGTTTCACTCGCCCTTCGGGTCGCGCTAAAGCGCGTTAGCCGCGAACGGCTTCCGAGGCTGTTTTTAACGCGGGATGGCCGACGCGCAGCAGATCGTAAATAGGCTCTCAGACCAATCGCGCATCCAGGCTATTTTGCGCCAGGCGCTTGGCCTGTTCCTCGGTCATGCCCAGGCTTTCATGCAGCGCGGCGAAGTTCTCGGTGACGTAGCCGCCGAAGTAGGCCGGGTCGTCCGAGTTCACGGTTACCTTCACGCCGCGTTCGAGCATCTGCAAGATGTTGTGCTGGCGCATGTCGTCGAATACGCAGAGTTTTGTGTTGGATAGCGGGCAGACGGTCAGCGGGACCTGCTCGTCGATGATGCGCTGCATCAGCCGCTCGTCTTCGATGGCGCGTACACCGTGGTCGATGCGCTCGATTTTCAGCAGATCCAGGGCTTGCCAGATGTACTCGGGCGGGCCTTCCTCACCGGCGTGGGCCACGGTCAGGTAACCCTCGCTGCGCGCCTTGTCGAATACGCGCTGGAACTTGCTCGGCGGGTGGCCCATCTCGGAACTGTCGAGGCCCACGGCGATAAACGCATCGCGGAACGGCACGGCCTGCTCCAGGGTTTTGAACGCTTGTTCTTCAGGCAGATGGCGCAGAAAGCTCAGGATCAAGCCGTGGCTGATACCCAGTTGCTTTTCGCCATCGACCAGCGCCTGCTTGATCCCGCGCAGCACCACCTCAAACGGAATGCCCCGGTCGGTGTGGGTTTGCGGGTCGAAGAATGGCTCGGTATGGATGACGTTCTGCTCCTTGCACTTGAGCAGGTAGGCCCAGGTCAGGTCATAGAAGTCCTGCTCGTGGCGCAGCACGTTGGCGCCGGCATAGTAGAGGTCGAGAAATTCCTGCAGGTTGTTGAAGGCATACGCGCTGCGCAGCGCCTCGACGTCGCTCCAAGGCAGGGCAATTTTGTTGCGCTCGGCCAGGGCAAACAGCAGCTCGGGTTCGAGTGAGCCTTCCAGGTGCAGATGCAGTTCGGCTTTGGGCAGGGCGTTGAGCCAGTCGTACATGGTCAGTTCTCGTTATCAGGCGTAATCGCTAACAAGTTTAACCGCTTGGTCAGCCTTCGCCGAATTGAAAGGTTCTCCGCCGGTATCAACCTGTCTGTTCTTCGCGTCGATAGGCGTAGGTGTCGGCAAAGCGCGATAGCAAGTACTCGGCGCTGGTGACGGACGGGTACTTCGGCGGGTTGGCAGCGTCCGAGCAGTTCGGCAGGCAGCTGATTTCGGTATCCGGGTGCGGCTCGGCGAAGAACGGCATGGAATAGCGATCCACCCCGAGTGGACTGACAACCCGGTGCGGCGTCGAGGTGTAACGGTCGTTACTCCAGCGCGCGAGCATGTCGCCGATGTTCACCACAAAGCTGCTGGCAATCGGCGGCGCGTCGATCCATTGGCCGTCGCGGTGGCGAACCTGCAGGCCACCAGCGTCATCCTGGTAGAGCAGGGTGATACAGCCGTAATCAGTGTGCTCGCCGGCCCCTTGCTGCCCGGCGCTGCTGGCGGTGTGGCGCGGCGGGTAATGGATCATGCGCAGCACGCTGATTGGCTCAAAGAAGCGCGTGTCGAAGAAGTCGCGGTCAATATCCAGGGCAATAGTCATGGCACGCAGCAGGGTGTTGGCCAGCGCCTGCATATCGTTGTAGTGCTGCTCCATCAGCGCAGCCCAGCCGGGTAGATCCGGGTGACGGTTGGAACCGCGCAGTGGCTTGCCGGCCAGTACCTCAGGGTGTTCGGCGGGCATGTGGAAACCCATGTCGAAGGTTTCTTTCAGATCGCTCGGCTGGCTTGGGTCCAGCTGCTCAGTGGCAATTGCGCCATAGCCGCGATGGTGGGCGGTCTGGGTAATGTCGATCTTGAGCTTCGCGGCGGCTGGCAGGGCGAAAAAGGTCTTGGCGGCCGTCAGCAGCTCGGCAATGCGTGCCTGGCTGATGGGGTGGCCGGTGATGTAAAAGAAGCCCCACTCGCGGCAAGCGCGGTCGATCTGTTCAGCCACGGCTGGCCAGGCGGACTCGTCGGCGCTATAGAGAGGGGCGATGTCGATAAGCGGTAGGCTGTGCATTGAAACTCCGGGCAGCGAAAAAGGGTGCCTCGGTTACGAGGCACCCTCTGATGCGGTTCTGCCGTAGAGGCGGGGACGGCATCGGTGTGTGACTGTTACTTCGGCAATTCAGCCTTTACGTTTTCCACGTAGTAGTTCATCGAGGCCAGCTCGGCGTTGGTGGCGGCGACACCCGCGGGTATTTTTTCTACGCCACTTTGGTCCTTGATCGGGCCGGTGAACGGGTGGAAAGCACCGCTCTTGATGTCGGCGATAATCTGCTCGGCCTCGGCCTTAACATCAGCGGGTACCAGGTCGCTGATCGGCAGGCGAATGGTGTCTTCCGCCAAGCCGCCCCAGAAGTCCTGGGATTTCCAGTTGCCGTCGATCACCGCTTGGGTGGATTTAACGTAGTGCGGGCCCCAGTCGTTGACGATCGAGGTGAGCACGGCTTTTGGCCCGAAGTGCGCCATGTCCGAGGCGTAGCCCACGGAGTAAACGCCGCGGCGCTCGGCAGTCTGGATCGGTGCCGGGCTGTCAGTGTGCTGGAACACCACGTCCACGCCTTGATCGATCAGCGCGTTGGCAGCGTCGGATTCCTTGCCTGGATCAAACCAGGAGTTGACCCACACCACTTTGATTTCGCTGCCCGGGTTGTATTTGTCCAGGGCCAGTTGGATGGCGTTGATGTCGCGGATCACTTCCGGGATCGGGAAGGAGGCGACGTAGCCGATTTTTTTGGTCTTGGTCATCTTCGCTGCGAGGAAGCCGCCGACATAGCGGCCTTCATAGGAGCGCGACAGATAGGTGGCGACGTTCTTATCCTGCTTGTAACCGGTGGCGTGCTCAAACGTGACCTTGGGGAACTG
>JAWWDH010000240.1:0-5493 GCA_033720015.1 Pseudomonas sp. | reverse complement strand
GGCTGCGACAGGCGGCACTCGAACTGATCGCCTTCGACCTGCCACTCGATCTTCTCCAGACGGGTCTGGAAGCTGATGGCAAGAACAGACTGACTTGCCAGCAGGCACAGCACTGCGAGTGGATAAGGTCGCACGTCAGACTCCAGTGAATACGGCTTACCTCTTTTCTATCGGTGACAAAGTGGAAAACTTGAGTACAGCGTTATGCCTATTGCCCACACATCGACGCCACACAGCCCAAACTCCAGTCAGCTTTGCCCGATTGAGCCGCTTTCAACGTGCTGCCAAGGGCCTTTTCCGGTAGCATTCTCGTCACGTTTTGCCCGCCTGGAAGCTTCCATGACCGACCGCCTTACCCTGCTGCGTCCTGACGACTGGCACATCCACCTGCGTGACGGTAACGTGCTACCGCACACCGTAGCTGATGTAGCCCGCACCTTTGGCCGCGCCATCATCATGCCTAACCTGGTGCCGCCCGTGCGCAACGCCAGTGAAGCCGACGCTTACCGCCAGCGCATTCTCAGCGCTCGCCCAGCCGGCAGCCATTTTCAGCCGTTAATGGTGCTGTACCTCACCGACCTGACCCAGCCAGACGATATTCGCAGCGCCATGTCTTCAGGTTTCGTGCATGCCGCCAAGCTCTATCCGGCTGGTGCCACCACCAACTCGGACTCCGGCGTAACCAGCGTCGACAAGATTTTCCCGGTGCTCGAAACCATGGCCGAAGTGGGTATGCCACTGCTGGTGCACGGTGAAGTAACGCGCAGCGAGATCGATATATTCGATCGCGAGAAGGCCTTTATCGACGAACACCTGACCCGTGTGGTTGAGCGTTTCCCGAGCCTTAAAGTGGTCTTCGAGCACATCACCACCCGCGATGCGGTGGAGTTCGTGCAGAGTGCTTCGGCCAACGTTGGCGCGACCATCACCGCCCACCACTTGCTGTACAACCGCAACCACATGCTGGTTGGCGGTATTCGTCCGCACCTCTTTTGCCTGCCAGTCCTCAAGCGCAACACTCATCAGGACGCACTGCTGGATGCAGCCACCAGTGGCAACGCCAAATTCTTCCTCGGCACCGACTCGGCACCGCACGCCAAGCACGCCAAGGAAGCCGCCTGCGGCTGCGCCGGTTGCTACAGCGCCTATGCGGCGATTGAGCTGTATGCCGAAGCCTTCGAGCAGCGCAATGCGCTGGATAAACTGGAAGCCTTTGCCAGCCTCAACGGCCCTTACTTCTACGGTTTGCCGCGTAACCACGACATCATCACCCTGGTCCGTGAAGACTGGACAGCCCCTGCCAGCTTGCCCCTGGGCGAGCAAATCGTTATCCCCCTGCGCGCCGGTGAAACCATGCGCTGGCGTCTGCTGGAGAATCAAGCGTGAGTGAAGACTTGTATGACGACGAGCCCGAGAGCAACAGCCACTCAGGCCCGCGCCACCCAATGGCCGCACGCTTTCGTGGCTACCTGCCGGTAGTCGTGGATGTGGAAACCGGTGGTTTTAACTGCGCCACCGACGCCCTGCTGGAAATTGCTGCCACCACCATTGGCATGGACGAAGGCGGCTTCCTCTATCCGGAGCACACCCAGTTTTTCCGTGTTGAGCCGTTTGCCGGCGCTAATATCGAGCAGGCCGCGCTGGACTTCACCGGGATCAAGCTTGATCACCCTTTGCGCATGGCCGTGAGCGAAGAGCACGCCCTGACGGAAATTTTCCGCAGCCTGCGCAAATCGCTGAAATCCAACAGCTGCAAACGGGCAATTCTGGTCGGCCATAACAGCAGCTTCGACCTCGGTTTCCTCAATGCTGCCGTGGCGCGTACCGGAATCAAGCGTAATCCGTTTCACCCGTTCTCCAGCTTCGACACCGCCACGCTGGCAGGCCTTGCCTATGGCCAGACCGTGCTGGCCAAGGCCTGTCAGGCGGCCGGCATCGATTTCGACGGCAAGGAAGCCCACTCAGCCCGTTACGACACCGAGAAGACTGCCGAGCTGTACTGCGGCATCGTCAATCGCTGGAAAGAAATGGGCGGCTGGATGGACTTCGACGATTAGCATTCGCTGATTAGCGAGCACGCAAAAAAAGCCCCGCATCTGCGGGGCTTTTTTATGCCTTAAGCCGGCGCAGGCTAGGCCTGCGCCGATCCCTCTTAAGCGCTTTGCGCCAAGTCCATCAACTCACGGTTAGCCACGGCGTACATGGCGTAGTCAGTGTTGGTGGCCGCACGCAGTTCGCCAAGCATGACCTTCCAGCGATCCACCAGGCGGTGATGCTGATCCAGCCACACGCCGACCCGCTCTTCGATATCCGCCGGCCCTTCGGCCATTTGCAGCACTGACACGGTGATGGCGCGCTGCTGCCAGTCCAAGTCATCGCGGAAGGCTTCACGGGCCAACGCTTGCCAGTTGTTTTCCACTGGCAGGCTGCTGATCTGCTGCAGGTACCAAGACAGCTCCAGCGAGCCGCCAATAGAAAAGTAGGCAGCCGCCACACGCGCCGGTTCTTGGCCCGTTACATCCGACGCCTCAATGATCGGCAGCAAGGTGTACAAGTGGCTTGTACCCGCCACCACCCGTGCCAGCTCTTCCGGCACTCCGGCCTCGACATACCCCTGGAAACGCGCCAGCCACTGCTCGCGAGCAGGGCCTTCGAGCAGTTCATCCAGGCACCCAACCAGCGCCTCGATGCGCGGCGCGAAGTGCGCCACGTCGCGGGCGGCATCCAGGTCATTGCGGCGGTTGCGCAGGAACCAGCGGGTAGCACGGCGGCCCAAGCGTATTAGCTCATCCATCAGCTGCAACTGCAGCTCAGCTGACACCTTGGAGTCCAACGCCTCAATCTGCTGCCACCAATGCGGCAGGCGGAACAGGTCGCGCACAATCACATAAGCACCGGCGACATTCGCCGCGCTCATGCCGGTGGACTCCTTCAGGCGCTGCACGAAGGTAATGCCCATGTGATTGACCAGATCGTTGGCGATCTGCGTGCTAACGATTTCACGCTTGAGACGATGGCGACGCATCGGCTCACCGAACTTCTCCGCCAACAGCGGTGGGAAGGCGGTCTCCATCTCCCGCGCCAGGTACTCGTCATCCGGCACCAGGGATTTCAGCAGTGACTCTTTCAGGTCGATCTTGCTGTAGGAAATCAACACCGACAGCTCAGGACGGGTCAAGCCTTGCCCTTTAGCCGCACGTTCATTGAGCTCGTCATCGGTGGGCAGAAACTCCAGAGCACGGTCCAACTTGCCGGCAGTTTCCAGCGCCGACATCAGCCGCTTGTACTCGCCGGCCCGCTCGCGCGCACGGCGCTCGGCCAACGACAGCGCCTGGGTTTGCTTGTAGTTGTTGCCCAGCACCAGGCCGCTGACCGCGTCGGTCATTTCCACCATCAGCTTGTTACGCTGCTTGCCGGTCATGTCGCCTGCGGCAACGATTTCCCCGAGCAGAATCTTGATATTCACCTCGTGGTCAGAGCAGTCGACACCACCGGCGTTGTCGATAAAGTCGGTGTTGCTCTTACCGCCATTGAGGCCGTATTCAACGCGTCCCAGCTGGGTCATACCAAGGTTGCCGCCCTCACCCACCACTTTGGCGCGCAGTTCGCGGCCGTCTACACGCAGCAGGTCGTTGGCCTTGTCGCCGACATCGGCGTGGCTTTCCTTGCTGGATTTAACGTAGGTGCCAATGCCGCCGTTCCATAGCAGATCGACCGGGGCTTTGAGCAAGGCATTGAGCAGCTCGTTCGGTGCCAGCTTGTCGGCGCTGATGTCAAAGCGCTCTTTCATCTGTGCACTGATCGGGATGCTCTTGGCGCTGCGCAGGAAGATCCCACCGCCGGCCGAGATCAGCTTGGCGTCGTAATCGGTCCAGCTGGAGCGCGGCAGATCAAACAGGCGCTGACGCTCGACAAAGCTCTTGGCGGCGTCCGGATTAGGGTCGATAAAGATGTGCATGTGGTTGAAAGCTGCCACCAGCTGCAGGCTTTCCGAGAGCAACAGGCCGTTACCGAACACGTCACCAGCCATGTCACCGATACCGATCACTGTAACGTTGTCCTTCTGCACATCGATGCCGCGTTCGCGGAAGTGGCGTTGCACCGATACCCAGGCGCCTTTCGCGGTAATGCCCATGCCTTTGTGGTCATAACCGGCCGAGCCGCCCGAAGCGAACGCATCGTCTAGCCAGAAGCCATAGTCGGCAGCAATGCCGTTGGCGATGTCAGAGAACGTGGCCGTGCCTTTGTCGGCAGCCACCACCAGATAGGGATCGTCACCGTCGTGGCGCACGACATTCTGCGGCGGCACCACGACGCCCTCTTTGAGGTTGTCGGTGATATCCAGCAAGCCGCTGATAAAAATGCGGTAGCAGGCAATGCCTTCCGCCAACACGTCATCGCGCGAACCACCGAGCGGTAGACGCCGTGGCACAAAACCGCCCTTCGCGCCCATCGGTACGATGACGGCGTTCTTCACCTGCTGGGCTTTAACCAGGCCCAATACCTCGGTGCGGAAGTCTTCCTCACGGTCCGACCAGCGCAGGCCGCCACGGGCGACGTCACCAAAGCGCAGGTGCACACCTTCAACCCGCGGCGAATAAACGAAGATTTCAAACTTCGGCGTCGGCCGTGGAATATCCGGAATGGCGCGCGGGTTGAGCTTGAAGCTGAAGTAGGCTTTGTTCTGCCCGGCCGCATCCGCCTGGTAGAAGTTGGTGCGCAGGGTGGCTTTGATCAGGTCGAGGTAGCGGCGCAGGATGCGGTCTTCGTTGAGTACGGCGACGTTATCCAGGGCCGCCAGAATCGCCTGCTCAAGCTTCTGCTGCTTGTCTTCCAGGTCATCGGCGGTGAGTTTGCGGGCCAAATAGAAGCGCGTCTTGAACAGGCGCACCAGCTCCTTGGCGATATTCGAGTGATTGACCAGGGTGCCTGCGATGTAGCTCAAGTCAAAACCCAGGCGGATCTGCTTGAGGTAGCGCGCATAGGCACGCAGCAACGCCACATCGCGCCACGGCATAGCGGCCATCAGCACCAGACGGTTGAAACCGTCATTCTCTGCCGCACAGCCGACGATATTGACGAAGGCGTCCTGCAGGGTGTCGTTGAGCTGCTGGATATCCACGTCCAGGCCTTCGGCATAGGTGAAGGCGAAGTCATGGATCCAGAACTCGCGGCCATCGGCGCGGCGCAGCTTGTAGGGGAACTCGCCGAGTACACGCAGACCGAGGTTTTCCAGGATCGGCAGCACGTCTGACAGCGGCAGCGGCGTGTCGGCGTGGTAGAGCTTGCAGTGCAACTGCTGCTCGCCCTGGGCCAGTGGCTGATAGAAGCTCATCACCAATTGGCGCTCAGCGTTCAGGCTGAGCAGGTGCTGCATGTCCACCACCGCCGAATGCGGGGCAAAACGCTCGCGGTAGCCCGCCGGAAAACCGTCCGGGTACTCACTCAGCACCTCAGTGCCCTGGGCCTCGCCAAGGCTTTCGACGATCAAGC